>DASPWV010000306.1:0-2858 GCA_035637635.1 Vicinamibacterales bacterium
AAGCACGAGTGGATGCTTTTCAGATGGCTCTGCGACGTTGCGCAGCTTGCTCGGGGATTGACGCCGTCCGAAGCGCAGCAAGTCGTTAGACTCGCTGAGCGAACGCACTCGAAGCGCCTGCTCGCCCTTGGGCTTCGGCTCGCGCGGGAGACCTTTGGCGAGGAAGAGTCGCCGTTTCCGGAAGAGGCCTATCTCCGTGCCGACGACACTGAGGCTCTCATCGCAGTCGCGAGGTCCCGCGTCGGCTTCACTTTCGGCGATGCCCCGCGGCTGTTGCCGCGCCGCCTCGCCGCAATCCATCCCTACGCGGAGCCGCTCACGTTCTGGCTGCGTTCGCGAGAGCGAACGCGCGACCGGCTCGTCTGCGCGGCTCGGTTCGTTTTCGCGCCAGCGCCACGGGATTTTCATGGCGGATCCATCCAAAAGATGCTTCGTCCTGCCAGACTGGCTGTTCACGCCCTGCGCCGGGTCGTGCACGCCTCATAATTCCCACGAACGTCGCACACCGGCAGCGTATATTCCCCGCCAGCCGACTCCGTAAAATGCTCTTCAACTCATTCACCTTCCTGATCTTCTTCCCGGTCGTCGTGACGATCTACTTCGTCCTGCCGCACCGTTACCGCTGGGCGTGGCTGCTCGCGGCGAGCTGCTACTTCTACATGGCGTTCATTCCGATCTACATCCTCATTCTGTTTTTCACGATTGCCGTTGATTACGCAGCGGGGATCCTGATCGAGAATGCCGAAGGGACCAGGAGGCGCTTGTTCCTCACGATGAGCATCGTCGCCAACGTCGGCGTGCTCGCGATCTTCAAGTACTTCAATTTTCTGAACGCAAATGCCCTGGCCATCGCCGAAGTCTTTCATTGGCCATACGGCGTGCCCGCGCTGAACGTCATCCTGCCAATCGGCCTCTCGTTTCACACGTTCCAGGCGATGAGCTACACCATCGAGGTGTACCGCGGGAGGCACGCTGCGGAACGCAACCCCGGAATCTTCGCGCTTTACGTGATGTTCTTTCCTCAGCTCGTTGCCGGCCCCATCGAGCGGCCCCAAAATCTTCTGCACCAATTCTACGAGCGGCACGAGTTCGAGTACGACCGCGTAGCCGATGGCCTGAGGCGAATGGGGTGGGGTCTCTTCATGAAGGTCGTGATCGCCGACCGGCTCTCCGATTACGTCAATCCGGTTTACAACGCCCCGTACACCTACGAAGGTCTGACATTAGTGGTGGCGACGGTGTTCTTCGCGCTTCAGATATACTGCGACTTTGCAGGGTATTCACACATCGCAATCGGCGCAGCGGAAGTGATGGGCTTCAGGCTCATGCAGAACTTCAACCGTCCCTATCTTTCGCGCTCGATCAGCGAATTCTGGTCGCGATGGCACATATCACTTTCCACCTGGTTTCGCGATTACGTGTACATCTCGCTCGGCGGCAATCGCGTTCCGCGGCCCCGATGGTACTTCAATCTCTTCGTTACGTTCCTGCTGAGCGGCTTGTGGCACGGAGCCAATTGGACTTTCGTCGTCTGGGGTGCACTGAATGGCTTCTACCTTATCTCGTCGATCGCGACTCAAGGCGTGCGTGACCGCATAGCGGCCGCTACTGGATTGATGGCTCATCCGCGTATGCATGCAGTGTGGCGCGTGGCGGCGACATTCGCTCTGACGTGCTTCGCCTGGATCTTCTTCCGCGCCGGATCGCTCCACGACGCGGGTCACATCATATCGCACATGCTGGTGAGACCGACTACGCACCAGATCCTCCCCGAAGCGCTTCGCGCCGAGGGAATCACGAAGCTCGAGGTGGCATTCTCTGCGATGCTCATTCTCGGACTCATGACACTGGAGATCGTCAGCACGAGGATAGACCTCGTTCGGCGATTCGTGATGCAACCGGCGTGGGTGCGCTGGCCCGCGTATTACGCGCTCTGCATGTCGATCTGGCTGCTGGGTGTGAGCAACGAGGCGAAGGCATTTATCTACTTTCAGTTCTAGAGGCGAATGAGCACTGACACCCGGACAGCTCTCATCTGCGGCGTTTCAGGGCAGGATGGCGCGTATCTCGCGCGCCTGCTGCTCGAGCGCGGATACGCGGTGCACGGCGCGTCGCGGGATGCCCAGGCGTCGGGTTTTCGGAATCTTCGGCGCCTCGGTGTGATCGACTCCGTACACCTGGAGTCGCTGACGATCACCGATTTCCGTAGCGTCCTGCAGGCCCTGCGTCGCGTAAATCCAGATGAAGTGTACAATCTCGCCGGCCAGAGCTCCGTTGCGCTGTCGTTCGAACAGCCGGTGGAGACACTGGAGAGCATCAGCGTCGGAACGCTGAATCTGCTCGAGGCGATTCGCTTCACCGACCGGCCGATTCGGTTTTACAACGCCGGCTCGGGCGAATGCTTCGGCGACACGCGCGAGCCAGCCGACGAGTCCACCGCTTTTCGTCCGAGGAGTCCATACGCCGTTGCGAAAGCGGCGGCCCACTGGGAAGTTGCCAACTACGCCGACGCTTACGGTCTCTTTGCGTGCACCGGCATTCTGTTCAACCACGAGTCGCCGCTTAGGGCAGAACGGTTCGTCACACGAAAGATCGTGGCCGCCGCCTGCCGTATCTCCCGCGGCAGCAGCGAGCGCCTTTCTCTCGGCAACCTCAGCGTGCAGCGAGACTGGGGTTGGGCGCCGGAGTATGTGGAGGCGATGTGGAAGATGCTCCAGCAGGACAACCCGGAGAACTACGTGATCGCCACGGGCAAATCGTACACGCTCCAGGATTTCGTCGAACGGGCGTTCGTTGAGGTCGGGCTGAAGTGGAGTGACCACGTGGACATAGATGAGCGGTTGTACCGTCCTGCCGAC
>DASPWV010000307.1:0-4442 GCA_035637635.1 Vicinamibacterales bacterium
GGCGACCTGCAAGGCGGCATCGAGGAGGCCGAGCGGCTGCTCGGCTACAAAGTCGTTTCGGCCGACCCATCGCGCGCGATTGCGTGACGCACCATGGCTGTGCCCATTCTCAAGCAACGCGATTACCTGATCGCGACAGTGCAGGATCCGTTGAGCGACGACGAGTTCGCGGTCCTGAGGCGCACGCTCGTCGAACAGGTCGGCGTTTTCCGGTCCCGAGGCGTCATCGTCGACGTCACGGCGCTGGATGTCCTGGATTCGTTCTCCGTGCGGACGCTGACCGAGCTCGGTCAGATGGCCCGGCTTCGTGGCGCCGCAACGGTTATCGTCGGGATTCAGCCGGAGGTTGCTCTTGCCATGATTCGCTTGGGGTTGACACTCGGAGACATTGCCACTGCGCTCGACCTCGAGGAGGGTCTCGCCTGGTTGGACCGGAAAATGAATGGAATCGGCTCTAGAGATCATGAGAGATCCTGAAGTTCGTGGCATGTGAGGCACGGATACACGTCGATTCGGACCGCGATGTCGTGGAAGCTCGGCGGAAGGGGCGGGAAGCGGCGCGACAGGCCAAACTGAACGATGGCGACGCCGCGCTCGTTGCAGCCGCCATCTCTGAACTTGCGCGTAACGTTCTCCTGTACGCCGGCGAGGGGGACATCCTGATCAGTGCCGTGGAAAACGGCATCTGCCGTGGCATCGTCGTCACCGCCGCCGATCGGGGACCGGGCATTTCCAACATTGATCTCGCGATGCAGGACGGCTATTCGACCTCTGGCGGGCTGGGACTTGGATTGCCTGGCGTGAAACGGCTGATGGACGAGTTCGACGTGACGTCGGAAACAGGCCAAGGCACCACAGTAGTCGCCAAGAAATGGGCGACCTGACCACCAGCGCAATCGAGTGGGGCGTCGCGATGCGGCCGCGCGACGGCGAATCGGACTCGGGTGATGGCTGTGTCGTGCACACAGTCGGCGACACGGTCCTGGTAGGCACGGTGGATGGGTTGGGCCATGGACGTGACGCGGCGGTTATCACCGACCTCGTGGTTCAGACGCTCGGGAGTTTCGCAGATGAACACCTCGTGGCGCTGGTTGAACGGTGCCATCGGCTGCTGCGCGGCACGCGCGGCGCCGTCATGAGCCTCGCTCGGTTCGACTCAGACGGAGAATTGACGTGGCTGAGCATCGGCAATATCGAGGGCCTGGTGATCCGATCGATCGACGCCGGCGGTCATCCGGATCGCAACGAGTGGCTCGCGGGCGCACCGGGAATCGTCGGACACCGGCTGCCCCCGTTGCGCCCCGCGACGCTGCATGTCGAACGAGGCGACACGATCTTGTTCCTGACCGATGGCATCGACGTCAGCGCAGATTTCGCGAGCGTGATCCGACGAACCGATTTGCCACGGCAGATTGCCGATCGCGTGCTGGCCGCGCGTGGAAAACGCGAGGATGATGCGCTCGTCTTCGTCTCGCGGTACGTTGGAGGACATGTCCCGACCCCATGAACCGCATCATCGAACTCAACACTGAGACGGGTCGAGAGTACGAAGCGCTGCTGCACGATTGCCGGACCCCTCTGGACGAGCGCACTCTCGAACGGGCGTATGACATCGGGCGCCGATCACTCGAGGCCGGAACCGGCCTGCTCGATCTGATCAGGCTGCATTACGACGTCGTGCGGACGCGCGAGCCAGGCCCGCCGGACAGTCAACTCACGATAGACGAAATGACCAGTCTGCTGGTGGAGCTCCTCACGCCCTTCGAGATGACGCATCGAGGGTATCAGGATGCGCTGTCCGGACTGCGGCGGGTCAACGAGCGGCTCGAAAACGAAGCGCGGCGCATCGCCCATACGGTCCACGATGAGGCCGGTCAGCTTCTCGCGTCCGTACATCTGGCGCTTGCGGAAATTGCGACCGAGCTGCCGCCGGACGGTGCCAGGCGGCTCGAACAGGTGCACGACCTGTTGAATCGGATCGAAGAGGAGTTGAGACGCCTGTCCCGCGGGCTCCGTCCAACGATTCTCGACGATCTCGGACTGATGCCGGCGCTCGCATGGCTGGCCGAAAGCACGGCGAAACGAGCCGACCTCGATATCCGCGTCACCGGCTCCGTTGGCGGGCGCCTCGTCTCCAATGTCGAAACGGCGCTCTATCGTATCGCGCAGGAAGCTCTGAACAACATCGTCAGGCATTCGAACGCACGATCGGCGACGATCGAACTGCGCAGGCACGAGGGGAAGATCGAAGAACGGATTCGCGACGATGGGGTCGGCTTCGACGTGTCTGGCGTTGACGGGTCGACCGAGATACGGGGACTCGGACTCATTGGCATGCGCGAGCGCGTTGCGGCGCTTGGCGGCGGCATGAGGATTCTTTCGCGGCCCGGTTTGGGAACAAGCGTTGAAGTCTGGCTTCCCGAGGTCTGAATGCCGCTGACTGTTCTTCTCGCCGACGACCACGTCCTCTTCCGCCAAGGGCTCAAAGCGCTGCTCGAGCACGATGATCTCGACGTCGTTGCGGAAGCGTCGGATGCGGCCGAGGCGATTCGCCTGGCCAGCAACCTGAAACCGGATGTCGCCATCCTCGACTTCATGATGCCTGGAGTAAACGGCGTCGAGGCCGCACGCCAGATCAAACGGCTGTCGCCAGCCACGCGGACGATTCTCCTGACCATGTACACCGAAGATCAGTACGTGATGGAGGCGCTGCGCGCCGGTGTAAAGGGCTATGTTGTCAAAACGCAGGCGGCCGCCGATCTCATCAAAGCCATCCACGAGGTTTCCCGGAACGGCGTCTATCTGAGCCCGATCATTTCCAGCACGATCGTCGACGCATGCGTGAGCGGCAAGGAATCGGCAGCCGATCCGCTGAGCGACCGCGAGCGCGAGGTTCTCGAACTGATCGCCGACGGAAAGACGACGAAAGAAATTGCCGTCTCGCTCGGCATCAGCACCAAGACGGCTGAATCTCACCGCACGCACATCATGACGAAACTTGGCATTCACAATACGGCGGGACTCGTGCGGTACGCCATCCGCCGCGGTCTGCTTGCGCCGTAATTACCCCATCGCTCGTCAGGCGTTCGCCTGATCGTCTCTCAGCCTACGACCGCGCTCTTTTCCGATTTTTTCCTCCCGGGAATCCATCATCCGCCTGATTGTGACCTGACACTCCGGGCCGTACGCTCTATTCAGGAGCAACCAATGTGGATGATCGTCGATGAAGAACATCGTCAGCGGGTGTTTTTGCTCGTGGAGGGAAACGCCGAAGACTCCCGGCGGCTGGCAGAACGGGACGGGCTCGAGGTGATCGCGATTGATGTTTCGCTGCCCGTCCCCCCGGCGTTGCGCAACGGGCTCAACGACTGCGAATTCAGACCGAAACTGCTGGTCATGAAGGTCCGCGACACGCACGGATCGAAAGGCCGCGAGACAGATCGCGTCGGCCGATTGTCTACGAAGGGCTGCGCAAGCGCCTCAGATCAGTGGGGGTGGTCGTGAAGGACTATTACTCGATTCTTGGAGTCGGACCGGCGGCAGATGCCGATACCATCAAATCCGCGTACCGCCAACTTGCGCGCAGGTATCATCCAGACTTTGCCAAGCGCCGCGACGCGAAGGAGCGGTTTCTCGAGGTTCAGGAAGCCTACGACACGTTGTGCGATCCGGGGAAGCGAGCCGTCTTCGACCGGTCTCGACTGGCGTTGCGGCCGTTCGCGCCAACAGCGAGACGTCCACTCAGGCGGACATCGAGGCGGCCGCCTTTCAGCCCGTTTAGCCAGCGCCGCTTCGTCGCAAGATCGCTCGCACGCAGCCTGGGCAGGGTGGATGTCGGCGTCATCGGCCTCGATTTCGATCTCAGCGTCGGCGTTCTGGACGACCGTATCTCCCCAACCCAATCTAACAGGATGACTTCTTCGCCCCGGCCTGCCCGACTGCGCGCGAACCGCCTGCACGTGAGACGTTGAGACGACCCTCGGACCGCTGCTCTTGGTACAACCCAGTGCTGCGTTGCGACACAGCGTTCCCTTGCACAGAGAATCGCTGTAGTCGATCGGATTCCGAAGCATCCGATGAGTCTCCGACTTCGTCCTCCTGCGACCGGATCGAAGATGGTTGAGCCCCGCGCCAGACGCCCGCGTGGTGACTTCTTCAATTCGCCCCTTATCGACTGTCAATACCCTACTTGACTATAATCGATAAGTAATTTATTGATATTCGATAAATCAAGGTGGTGAATCATGTCCAGGCCAGCCTCGTCATCCGCCGCGCTGCCAATCGCGTACGTCGTGCTGCGGATCCTCATCGTCGTGAACTGGCTGGCTGGCGTTCCGATCGTCGCTCTCCTGGTCGCCATGCCCACGAAGCGATGGATCATGAGCGCATTCGGAATCCCTCCTTCGCCCGATGCAGACCGGCTGATCCTGGGCTTGCACGTG
>DASPWV010000308.1:0-2115 GCA_035637635.1 Vicinamibacterales bacterium
TCCAAGATCTGCTGTGCGATCTATGTAACCGCTTACAGGTGAATAGGTTTGCGGCCCAAGCTCAGGCATTGTCTCAGGGTCTTCCGGCGCCAGCTTCGCGAGGCGCTCGGCCAGATCCACGGTGCGACGAAGAGAAGTCTCTTCAAGCACGTTCGTCGTCGCTGATGCGCGGCGCTTTCCGATGGTGCTGGTGACGGTAACCGACGCATCGGTGGTCTCGCCCGATGTCGTGATCTCGCCGCCGGCAAAGCGCGTGTTGCCGGTCCAGTCGCTGGAAATGTTCACTCGCGTGGCGTCGGCTTTTCCCATTGCAAGGATGCGATCCGCGAGCGTCTTCGCGTCGTCGCGTGAAAGCAGCGTCGCGGCGGCGAGTGTAGATGGACGACTGTAGAGCGACCGAGGACCTCTCGATATCATGCGGTCCTCCCGGTGTTAACAATGTTAACATTCCTGAACCGCGCCGGAACGCAGCCATGACTGATTGAGTTGGATTGCGGCGGCTCACCCTTTCCATCCCCAAACGATCCGCCGAGCCAGTAGCTCTTTGGGCCGCCAATCATGTCCATGCTGTTCCAGAAATCGGGAGTGCGCGCCTGGTAGGCGACATCCTTGAGCATGCCGGTGATCTTCCCGTTCTTCACCTCGTAGAACACCTGCCCGGAGAACTGGAAGTTGTAGCGCTGATGATCAATCGACCACGAGCCGCGATTCTTCACGATGATTCCGCGGTCGGTCGCTGCCACGATCTCGTCCATCCCGATGTCCCTGTCGCCAGGCAGCAGCGAGACGTTGGGCATCCGCTGGAACTGAACGCTCGACCACGAGTCGGCGAACGAGCAGCCGTGTGATCTCTTGTTACCGGTGAGCTGCGCGATCCACGCTGCCTGTTCCCGAGTCGTTTGATAGTCTTTGAAGATTCCTTTCTCGACCAGCAGCCACCTCTCTGCAGGCACGCCCTCGTCGTCCCACATCGTGCGCGAAAGAGAGTTCGGCTGTGTGCGATCGGCCTGAATGTTCATGATCGGCGAACCGTACCGAAGCTTGCCGAGGACCTTGTCCGGAGGAGCGACGAAGCTCGTTCCAGCGAAGTTCGCCTCGTAACCCATGGCACGGTCGAGCTCTGTTGGATGTCCGATGGACTCGTGGATCGTGAGCCAGAGATTCGTCGGGTGCAGAATGAGATCGTAGCGACCGACGTCAACTGAGCGTGCCGTGAGCTTCTCGGCGGCGAGCGATCCCCAACGCTCACCGTTGCCGGGCATGTCGAGCGACTCGATGTACTCCCATCCCGAGCCGCGCGGTGCAAGCTCTTCGGTGTAGCTCTGAAAGTCGCCGTCCCCGATGGCGGTTGCAGTGAAGCCTGGACCGACGCGAACGAAAGTCTGCGTGACAAGTGTGCCGTCGGTGGTTGCAAGCGTCTTCTCCTCGCGAAGCAGCTGTAGTCCCGATGTCGCGAATCGAATCTTTGGAACCTTGAGCGCTGCTTCGTTGGCGGCGAGAAGAAGCGCAACCTTCTCCTCGATTGGCACGTCGATGGGATCGCGCGTAACCGGTGTGCGCCAGGTTCCTTTGACCGCAGCAACCGGCGCAAGCTCCACCGGCCTACGCTGAACGGTTTTCGCGGCGCGCGAGAGACGAGCGGCCTGCTGCGCGGCCTGCTGGACGCCTGCAGAAGTCATTGTCGCGGTTGCCGCAAATCCCCACGCGCCGCCGACGAGAGTGCGAATTCCTATACCATATGATTCGCCGTCACTCACGCCCGTGACCTGATGCTCGCGTGTATTTATCGATTGCCGCCGATAGCGCCCGATTCTAACATCGGCGTAGGACGCGCCCGCTGCTTTCGCGGCATTGAGCGCTTCCATCGCGAGGTCATCTACGTAAGGATCGGAGCTCGCCGGCAGAAGCGTCGCTGCAGGTTGGCCGAGTGCGGAGCGTGCGCCGAGTAATGCCGCAGCTGCGGCGGAGGTTTTCAGGAAGTCGCGGCGGGATGATGAAGGCATCGTCTGCTTGAAGAGATGGCCTTACGGTACGGCGCCGGGCTGCTGAGTGTCAACCAGCACCACATCCGGTAGCCAGCAGCCGGTAACCGAGGCGCGGTATCCGAGGCGCGGT
>DASPWV010000309.1:0-5338 GCA_035637635.1 Vicinamibacterales bacterium
ATGGCTTGATCCCGTCGGCCGCCGCAATTTCCTCAAGTTGATGGGGGCGTCGCTCGCGCTCGCGGGCGTGAGCGCGGCCTGCACCGTGCAGCCCGAGGAATTGATCGTTCCCTACGTGCGTCAGCCTGAAGAAGAAATCCCGGGGCGGCCGCTGTACTTTGCAACGGCGATGACGCTTGGCGGCGAAGCGATGGGCCTCCTCGCCGAAAGTCATGAAGGCCGGCCGACAAAAGTCGAGGGCAACCCCGATCACCCGGCCAGCCTCGGCGCCACCGACCTCTTTGCACAGGCCTCGCTTCTCACGCTGTACGATCCGGACCGCTCACCGTCCATCCTGCAGCTCGGTGAGATTCGTCCCTGGAACGCGTTCATCGCTGGAGCGCGCGCAGGCCTTTCCGCACAATCGTCAGTCAAAGGCGCCGGCCTTCGGATCCTGACCGAGACGGTGAGCTCGCCGACGCTCGCCTGGCAGATCCAGCAGATCCTCGCCGCCAATCCCGGCGCGAAGTGGATCCAGTGGGAGCCTGTCACCCGCGACAACACCCGCGCCGGTGCACGGCAGGCGCTCGGACAGTACCTCGCACCGGTTTACGACTTCACCAAGGCCGACGTCATCCTGTCGCTGCACGCGGATTTTCTCGCGTCCGAAGGCGGCGCGAATCTGTACTACTCGCGTCAGTTCGCCTCGCGCCGGCGGCTGGATACGGCGCCCGATCGCTTGAATCGGCTGTATGCGGTTGAGCCGACGCCGACCGTCACGGGCAGCAACGCCGATCACCGTGTCCCGATGAAGGCGAGCGAGATCGAAAGCTTCGCGCGCGCGATTGCGGCAAAGCTCGGAGCGCTGCAGGGACCGAGCGGCTCCGCGCCGGCGATCGGCGCGGTCGCCGGCGGCGCCGAACGTTACGTCGACGCCGTCGCGCAGGACCTGGCCGCGCATCGTGGCACCTCGCTCGTCGTTGTTGGCGATCCACAGCCGCCGGCGGTTCATGCCGTCGGACATGCGATCAACGAGGCGCTTGGCAATGTCGGCAGCACCCTGCGTTATCTGCCGACTCCGGAAATCGTGCCGAGCGAGCAGCTCGCCGCGCTTCGAGAGCTCGTGACCGATATGGACGCGAGCCGCGTGCAGATGCTTGTCATCCTCGGCGAATCGAATCCGGTGCAAACGGCGCCTGTGGATCTGAAGTTCGCGGACGCGATGAGCAAGGTCGCGCTGCGGATCCATTCGGGTTTGTTCATCGACGAGACGGCGACGCTCTGTCACTGGCACGTGCCCGCCACGCACTATCTGGAGACGTGGAGTGACGCGCGAAGCTTCGACGGCACTGTCTCAATCGTGCAGCCGCTGATTCAGCCGATGTACGCGGGCAAGTCGGCGCACGAGGTCATCGCGACGCTCTCCGATCGTCCCGAGCGAAACGGCTACGACGTCGTCCGCGAATACTGGACGGCGAATGCCCCCCCAGGTGCGACAGGTGCGTCGGGTGCGCTCGGGTCCACAGGTGCGGTGCGGTCTTCAGGTGCGACGGGTGCAGGCACGCCGGTGACGATGCCGCCTCAACAAGCGACCCCGTCAGTGCCACCGCAAGGTACCGGTGGTGGTGCGGCAGGGAATACGCAGCGCGGTACACAGCCCGCGGAACAAAACGTTGCCGCTCGCGTGGCGGCGCAAGCGCCGGCCCCGCCGCCGATGACGCCGGAGCAGCGCGCCGCGGCCGCGTTCGAACGGTCATGGCGCAAGTGGCTGCACGACGGATTCATTCCGGGCACGGGCTTCACGACGGCGACAGTGACGCCCGGAATGGTTGATGTCGTGCGTGAGCCAGGTATGCAAGGGATCGTCGGCTCCGAGCGCGAAGTCGGTTTTGCCGTGCCGCGCGCGATTGCCACGCCTGCTGCCGCAGCGAGCGCACCCGCACCTGGTGCACCCGGCACCGCACCTGGCGCACCCGGCACGGCACCTGGCGCACCCGGCAACCGCACCGCACCTGCGAACCCGAGCGCACCTATCGCACCCAGCGCACCTGTGATCGCTCCCGCCTTCGAGGTGAACTTCCGCCGCGATCCCACGATCTATGACGGGCGCTTCGCGAATAACGGCTGGCTGCAGGAACTTCCCAAGCCGGTCACCAAGCTCACGTGGGACAACGCCGCGCTGATTGCGCCGGGCACGGCGGAACGCTTGCGCGTGACGAACGGCGACATCATCGAGGTCCAGCACGAGGGCCGGCGGCTGCGCGTTCCGGTGTGGATCAATCCCGGCCATGCGCAAGACGCGGTGACGATCACCGTTGGGTACGGCAGAACACGCGCCGGACGCATCGGCAACGGCATCGGATTCAACGCGTACGCGCTGCGTGGCAGCGCGGCTCCCGATTTCGGCGCCGCCGAAGTGCGCAAGACCGGCGATTTCTACCGGCTGGTCAACACGCAGGATCACTGGTCGGTCGAGGGCAGGAACATCCTCCGATCCAATTCACTCGATGCGTTCAAAAGCAATCCGAAGTTCGCGGCGGAGATGTCCGAATTGAAAAGCGGCAACATCATCTCGCTCTATCCCGCGCACGACTACAGCAACAGCCCGCAATGGGGCATGGCCATCGACATGAACACCTGCACGGGGTGCGGTGTGTGCGTTGTCGCGTGCGTCGCGGAGAACAACATCCCCGTCGTGGGCAAAGAGCAGGTAGGCCGCAATCGAGAGATGCATTGGCTGCGCGTCGATCGGTACTACACGGGTGATCTCGATAATCCGGACGCGTATTGGCAGCCGGTGCCCTGCCAACAGTGTGAGAACGCGCCATGTGAGGTCGTGTGTCCCGTCGCCGCGACGACACACAGCGACGAAGGCCTCAACGACATGGTCTACAACCGCTGCGTGGGCACGCGCTACTGCTCGAACAACTGCCCGTACAAAGTGCGGCGCTTCAATTTCCTGCTGTACCAGGACTGGAACACCGCCACGTACAAGCTGCAGCGCAATCCCGACGTGACCGTCCGCAGCCGTGGCGTGATGGAGAAGTGCACGTACTGCGTGCAGCGCATCAGCGTGGCACGGATACAGGCAAAACGCGAAGACCGCGAAATTCGCGACGGCGAGGTGCTGACGGCCTGTCAGTCGGCCTGCCCGACCGATGCGATCGTGTTCGGCAACATCAAGGATCGCGACAGCCGCGTGTCGCAGCTGAAGGCGTCGCCGCGCAATTACTCGATGGTCGAGGAGCTCAACACGCGGCCGAGAACGACGTACCTTGCCGCGGTCCGCAATCCCAATCCCTCCCTGCCCTGGGCCGGCGCCGCGGGGGGCCACAAGTCCGAAGCCGAGACAGAAGGCAGCGAGCAGCGCTAATGGCAACCCATGTTCGTTCGCAGACCGGGTCCACCGCCGTGCTCGAGCCGCCGGTGATTGCACCCGGCCACGACTTCGAGAGCGTCACCGAAGCGGTTGCGCAGATTCCGCTGTCGAAGCGGACGCCACTTGGCTGGCTGCTGGGGTTCGGCATCGGCGCAATGTTGCTCCTGGGTTTGAACGTCGCAGTGGCTTACCTGTTCATGAAAGGCGTCGGCATCTGGGGAACGAACATTCCCGTGGGCTGGGCATTTCCCATCGTCAACTTCGTGTGGTGGATCGGTATCGGTCACGCGGGCACGCTCATCTCGGCGATTCTGCTTCTCTTCAAGCAGCAGTGGCGCATGTCCATCAGCCGCTGCGCGGAGGCAATGACAATCTTCGCCGTCATGTGCGCCGCAATCTATCCGGTCATTCATACGGGCCGCCCATGGCTCGCGGCGTACTGGTTGTTTCCTTATCCGAACACGATGAACATCTGGCCGCAGTTCAGAAGCCCGCTGATCTGGGACGTGTTCGCGGTGTCCACCTATTTCACCGTCTCGCTGCTCTTTTGGTATGTCGGCCTCATTCCGGATCTGGCGACGATGAGAGATCGCGCGGTGTCCAAGGTCAAGCGCGTCGTCTTCGGCGTCGTCTCGCTTGGCTGGCGCGGCGCCGCCCGTCATTGGCATCGGTACGAAGTCGCGACGCTGATTCTGGCCGGTTTGTCCACTCCGCTGGTGCTCTCGGTGCACACGGTCGTGAGCTTCGACTTCGCCGTGTCAATTGTGCCTGGCTGGCATACGACGATCTTTCCGCCGTATTTCGTCGCGGGCGCGATCTACTCCGGCTTCGCCATGGTGTTGACGCTGGCCATCCCTATTCGCGCGGGCTACGGACTGGAAGATCTCATCACCATGCGTCACATCGACAACATGGCCAAGGTCATGTTGGCGACCGGGCTCATCGTCGGTTACGGCTACACGATGGAAGCCTTCTTCGCGTGGTACAGCGGTGCACCATACGAGAAATTCATGATGTGGAACCGGATGTTCGGACCGTACGGGTGGTCGTACTGGATGCTCGTGAGTATCAACATCGGCCTGCTGCAGCTGCTCTGGTTCAAGAAAGTGCGGACAAACACGAAGCTGTTGTTCGTGCTCTCGCTCGTATTCAATCTCGGCATGTGGCTCGAGCGGTTCGTCATCGTCGTGACCTCGTTGGCCCGCGACTATGTGCCCTCCTCCTGGGGCATGTATTACCCCACGTTCTGGGACTTCCTGACGTACTTCGGCACGATCGGGCTGTTCTTGTTCTTCTTCTTCCTCTTCATCCGGTTCGTGCCGATGATCTCGATGTTCGAAGTGCGAACCCTGCTTCCGCAGGCGCGCACGGCACACGGTGCGGCGCCTGGAGAGGCGCACGGAGGGCAGTCTTGACGACACCTGCGGCGGCCTCGGCGGGCAGTGTGTTTGGCGTCATGGCGGAATTCGAGTCGGCGCAGGCCTGCCTCGACGCGGCGCGCCAGACGGTCACCGCGGGATTCACCCAGGTCGAAGCCTATACACCAGTCCCCATCGAAGAGCTCAACGGCGTGCTCCATGTCAAGCGCACGCGCCTTTCGTTCGCAACGCTTATCGGCGGATTAACCGGCATGGCCACTGGCTTTGCACTGCAGTACTGGATATCGGTCATCAACTTTCCGTTGAATGTCGGCGGTCGTCCATTTGCAAGCTGGCCCTCGTTCGTGGTGCCGTCGTACGAGCTCACGATTCTGTTCGCTTCAATCACGGCGACGCTGTTCATGATCATCGCGAACGGTCTGCCGATGCCGTACCACCCCGTGTTCAACGTCGAGCGATTCTCGCTGGCAAGCTCCGACAAGTTTTTTCTCGTGATCGAAGCGGCCGATCCGAAGTTCCACGAGGCGTCTCGATTCCTGGGTGGTCTCGGAGCGAAAGGTGTCTATGACGTTCCCGCGTAGGGTAGGGGCGAGGCATCCGC
>DASPWV010000310.1:0-5689 GCA_035637635.1 Vicinamibacterales bacterium
TGGATCTCCGCTCCCCCCATCCCAGGCGCGTTCCTCTGCAATATCGGCGATATGCTCGACCGGATGACGGCTGGTCAGTACCGGTCGACGCCTCACCGGGTGCAAAACGTGACGCGTCGCGATCGGCTTTCGTTTCCTTTCTTCTTTGATCCGAACTTCGATGCCAGGCTCCAGCCGATCCTTGCGCCCGATGCGGTGCTCGTTAGAGAAGATCGCGCTGAACGCTGGGACCACGAGAGCGTCCACGAATTCGAAGGCACTTACGGGGACTACCTGCTCGCCAAGGTGTCAAAGGTGTTTCCGCAGCTCCGGCGAAGCGTGCTTTAACGAGCGTTCACCTCCTCGTCCGTTCGACTCGAGTTTAGGGGCACTGCCCCGCTGTCGAGGCTGCCAACAGCCGAGCAGACGTCGGCAGGCGCCCGCATCGTCTTTGCATAGGCAGCCGAGGGAGGGCGGTCATGAAGACGATTCAGCTCGAGCTGCCGACATTCATGTTCATCATAGGCACCAGGGCGGCGCTGGCCGCTGGGGTGGCGCTTCTGCTGTCGCCGAAGATTCCACTGTCGCGACGGCGCACCATCGGCTCCATTCTCACGGCGATCGGAGCGACGACGACAATTCCTGCGGCGCGGACCGTGTTCAAGCAGGTGCGTGCGAACCGCAACGAGCTCGAGAGCGAAGCGCCTATGCCTGACGCATCGTGGATGCCCTGAGGGCGCAGCCGGGCGGTTATGGGTTCCAGAATCCCGTGACCGCCTCGATTCGGCCAGCCGCGCTTAACGTGAAGACGTTCACACCGGCGGCGCGCTGTTGACCATCCGTCGACACGGCGATCCAGTCGACCAGGGCCGTCCCCTGACACTGACGGATCGGGCCCTTCCGTTCGAGTCGTAGGCCCGGCATGAACCGTTGAGCCGCGGCGATATGCGGGACGAGCTCGCTCAACCCTTCGAGCGCGCTGAAGCGATCTCGAAAGGTCACTGCATCGCCTGCGATGCGGCCCAGCAGCGATCGACGCTCGTTCTCTTCCGTAATCGACCACGCGCTGAACCACAAGTCGATGGCTTCGGTGGCGTGAGCGTGCGCCTCGTTGGCGACGGCATTGGCAAAGAGCGACAGCTGATAGCGCCAGCCCTGCACGTGCTCGTTGCGGGCAGCTTCGTCGGCGAATTCGTGGTGCAGAGCCAGATGCGTGCCTTCTTTGTGCGGCGCCAGTCGTATCGTCACGCGTGAACTGCCAGGCGGTATTGGTGTTCCACTCATGAAGCCATACGTGAACACGAGTCGGTCCGGCTCTTCGATCTCCAGCACTTCTCCGGATGCTTCAACTCCGCCCGGGTACCGGATAAAGACGCGGCCGCCGGGGCGAGGCTCGATCGTCGATCCTTCGCCCCACCAGGAAGCCCATCGCGTGTTGTCAGTGAAAAATCCAAAGACCGTCTCCGGCGTCGCGCGAATCGTGACGGTACGGTCGAGTGTGAAGAGCAGAGTAGAAGTCGTCATCGTTTTCTCCGCTGAGAATGCCGTCGGTTTTGTTTGGGTCCGCGTTTCGACTGCTCCAGTTCGGCGGCGAGTTTCAGCCGCCACAGAGCGTCGTTCCACATACCTTCCAGTTCCTTCCGCAGTGGCCCGAGCATGTCGGGGCGCGCACGGTAGTAGCGATAACGGTGCTCCGCTCGCGATTCGACCAGGCCAGATCTCAGGAGCGCTTTGAGCTGCAGCGATACTGCACCGAACGTGACATCCGGCATCCTGCGATGAATCTCTCCGGCCGACAGTTCCTGCGCCCAAATGAGTCGCAGGATCTCTTGTCGCCTTGGGGACGCGAGCGCGGCCAGGATTCCCGCTTCGAGCGGCACGGGATGAATTTTAGTTAAAACTAAATTATTGTCAAGCCGCGGTTTCGCAGGCGGCGGGTGGCCGCGTAAAATCACGATGGAACGAGGCACAATGTATGGCCGGGACGCGCGATTTGGAATGCATTCGAGGCAAAAAGCAGTAAAAGGAAGAGTGGCAACCACGATGGGCTTTTGCGAACACTGTCAGGGGCAGCGATTTGATCGCGCGCGCGTCTTGCGCATGCTGAGGCAGGTGCGCGACGATCTCCGGGCCGCGCACGCCGGCAGCAAGGTTGACGCGGCGCTGCTGACCGCGCTCAACAAAGTTCGCGCGTTGGATATTCCGCACCTCGAGCCAGAGGAGCCGGAAGACCAAGTCGTCCACTGACGGAGAACATCCGATACCTGTCAGCCCGTGCCTGTCTGCCGCGGGGTCGAAGCCAAGGGGAAACGATGGGTAAACGAGAATCGAGTGGATGAGCGAAGGCAGGCCGCGCAACTGGAAGTATCTGCGCGACCGGTAAGACGTTCGGCTGCGAGGCGGATTCGTTTAGATTCTGTTCAGGGCCGGTACCGCCGTTCCCGTCACTTTCCCCAAGTCGTCACGCATATATATACTCTGTCGGCCATGGTGAACGTGTCTCTACACGATGCTCTGGATTCCGCCCGCGACATCGCGGCGCGCGTGCTGACGCCCGAAGCAGCCGAGCATGACAAAGCGGCGCGTTTTTCAACGACTGCCGTTCGTGAGCTCGGGTCCGCCGGTCTATTGGGTTTGACGCTTCCCCGCGAAACAGGCGGGCTTGGTTTAGGACCGCGCGCGTTTGCCGGCGTGACAGCCGCTCTCGCCGAAGCCGATGCGTCTGCGGCGATGGTGTACGTGATGCACGTGCTGGGAGCGGCAACAATCGCGGCTGCATCCCCGAACGATCGGCTGCGTGGCGTTATTGCCGATATTGCCGGCGGCCGCCATCTCACCACGCTCGCGTTCAGCGAGGTCGGATCGCGCAGCCACTTCTGGGCGCCCGTGTCGAAGGCCGTGAACGGCAACGGCGCGGGCGTCGTGATTTCGGCGAAGAAGTCGTTCGTCACGAGCGCCGGACATGCCGACAGCTATGTCGTGTCAGCGCTTGCGCCGAATGCCGAAGGCCCAACCGATTCCACCTTGTACCTCGTGCCCGCGAAAACGGCAGGTCTGTCGGTCGCAGGTCCCTGGGACGGCATGGGGCTGCGCGCCAACGCATCAGCACCGATGACGCTCCAGTCGTGCGAAGTGGCGCCCGAGCTGCAGCTTACGACCGATGGCGCGGGCTTCAAGACGATGCTCGAGGTGGTGCTGCCGCTCTTCAATCTGGGCTCGGCGGCGGTCGCGCTGGGACTGTGCCGCGCGTGCCTCACCGCGACTGCCTCGCATTTGAAAACGTCGAAATTCGAGCACCTTGGCGTCACGCTCGGCGAGGCGTTGCCGAACTTGCGCGCTCAACTTGCCCAGATGCAGATCTCGACCGACTCCCTGGCCGCGCTCGTCGATGATGGCATTGGACATCTGGAAAAGCCGGACGATCTGACGATGCTGCGGGTGCTCGAAATGAAAGCCGCAGCCGGAGAGACGGCAATTGCCGTCACGTCGATGGCGATGCGAACGTGCGGAGGTGCCGCGTTCTCTCGTCAAACCGGCGTCGACAGGTTCTTCCGCGACGCGCACGCGGGCTCCGTGATGGCGCCCACGACCGATGTGCTGCGCGAGTTCATCGGTAAGGCGCTGCTCGGCATTCCGCTGTTCTGAAGAACGAAGAACGAAGAACGAAGAACCATGACCGATCGAACACTCTGGCTGGGTGCGGTGGCGTACCACCCGAAGGTCGTCACCATCTGGGAAGGCATGCGGCGCTATTTTCATGACGAGGCAAAGCTGCCGGTCGAAGTCGTGCTGTTCCAGACGTACGAAGCGCAGGTGCAGGCGTTGCTCGCCAACGACGGTGAACGGGCGCCGTCGATTGATATTGCGTGGAATACCAACCTGGCATATCTACAGTCGGTCGAATGGAGCGGGCGCCGCTGCGTGCCAATCGCCATGCGCGATAGCGATGTGGGTTGGACTACGAAGATCATTGCGTTGACGGGAGGTTCGGTGCAATCGCTCGAGAACCTTCGAGGACGCACGATTGCCCTCGGCAGCCGTGACAGCGGACATGCCGCCATCCTGCCGGTCTACTTTCTCGCGCGCGAAGGCCTGCGCGAAGGCATCGATTACACGACGCTGCGCTTCAATACCGACATGGGCAAGCATGGCGACACGGGGACCAGCGAGGTGGACGTTCTGCGCGCGGTTCTCGATGGACGCGCCGATGCGGGCACGGTGGGCAGTCCGTTCTGGAAAGGCGTGCAGGAAGAGAAGCTCGTGCCCTCAGGATCGGTCAGAGAGATCTGGACCAGTCCGCCGTACTCGCACTGCATGTTCACCGCGAGGCCCGGCCTCGAGCCCGATCTGGCGCGTCGGTTTGCCGATGCGCTGTTCGGCATGCGTTTCGATAATCCGCGTCACCGCGAGGTGCTCGAGGCGGAAGGCTTGAAAGAGTGGCTGGCGGCCGATACGGGCGGGTACGACTCGTTGCGCGCGGCCTGTGAGCAACAAGGCTTTTTCGAGAAGTCTTAGAGTGCCTGACGTGCCTAGCGTGCCTGACGTGCCTACGCACAATAGAAGATCTTCGCGAGCCGATTCCCGTGCTCCTCCGAAGCGGCGACGGCCTCCCGCGCTTTCTCGAATGCCGTCGCGAGCGGAAAAATCTCGCGCGTCACGAGCAGGTCGTCGTCTTCCGCGCCGACCGGATGCCAATACACCCCGCTGGCAGTAATCGTGAGCTCCGGGACGAGATCGGCGCGTGACACGCTGACGCCCGACTCCGCAAACCCGCGCCGCGCGATGCGACGAATGACCCGATCGTCCTCGTGAACGCCTTCCGAATCGAGAAAGCGCGTGAAGGCTGCTTCGTCTGCCTCACTTGCGACCGTCGCCGCGAGGCGCACGCGAAAGCCTTCGCGCTTCGCCAGCGCGATGCCGGCCCAGGTTGCGCGCCATGCGCCCTCGCCGCGGTGTCGATCGTGAAGGTCCGGTGTAGGGCTGTCGAGGCTGATCTGAAGCGTGACGCGATCGTGCGGCAGCGCGCGCAACGCTTCGAGTCGAGAGCCCTTGAAAAGCATGCCGTTTGTCAGGACGGTTACCAGTGCCGACGCTGCAAGGGTTGTGATGATGTCGCCGATATCGGGCAGGATGAACGGTTCTCCTCCCGTGACGAAGAACTCACGAACACCCAGGGCGCCCGCCTCGCTGACGATCCGACGCACACGGTCGATCCCCAGCGCCTTGCGTAATGCGGCTGGGGACGATCGCACGCAGCAGTAATCGCAGCGAAGGTTGCAATCGAAGTTCGTGTACAGCCACAGACGGGAGCCAAGCGCGCGCGGCGCGTCGTTCTGCCCTCGAGCCAGCCCGCGCCGAATGAGCCAGCGGGTGAGGTTATCCTGCGGTTCCGTGCTGACGATGGCATGGCCAGTGAACGCGCTCCACGCGCGGAGGTCGGCTTCGAGCGACGGCGGTCCGGAAACGGCGAGCAGCTGTCCGTCATCTATCGTTTGCAGCGCCTGCACCAGGTGGACCAGGAGCCCCGTCGCAAACGTCAGATCGCCGGCGACAACTTCAGGCCTCGTTTCCAGGTGACGCATAACGCTAGTCTATAATCCGTCACACCATTCGTCTCACGAGGAGCCGCGAATGCCATCACCGCTTCCGCCGCAAGATGCGTCGACCGCCGTTCGATCGGGGCGCGGCCTTGCCATCGTGCGCGTCGTGA
>DASPWV010000311.1:0-3732 GCA_035637635.1 Vicinamibacterales bacterium
CCCGTGGTTCATTCTTGTCACGCTTATCGCGGCGGGGCTTTGCGCCGGGGCCTGGCGCCTCGTCCGGCGCTCCGGGCCGTCGTGACTCGTCGATCCTCGAAGACGGCTGATGCATTCACAATCGCTCGAAGTAGACACTCACGGCCCGTGACTGCCTCAGGGTGAACGTGGGGTACGATGGGTGTCTTGATTGCACTATGTCCGAGTCGACTGCGTCACCACTGACCGACCTTCTCGCCGCCATCGGCGCCAAGTACCGCATCGAGCGCGAGATTGGAACGGGCGGCATGGCAACCGTGTATGTCGCCGAAGACGCGCGTCACGCGCGTCGAGTCGCCATCAAGGTCTTGCGGCCCGAGCTCGCCAGCACGATCGGCGCGGAGCGGTTCTTACGCGAGATAGCCATCGCCGCACGCTTGCAGCACCCGAACATACTCGGTCTGCTCGACTCGGGCGCCGCGAACGGCAATCTGTACTACGTGATGCCATTCGTCGACGGCGTTTCGCTGCGGACCCGGCTCGCGCAGGAAGGCGAGCTCCCGCTCGCGGAGGGCGTACGGCTGCTCTGCGAGATTCTCGACGCGCTCGCGTATGCGCATGCCCAAGGGATCGTGCATCGCGATATCAAGCCGGAAAACGTCATGCTCGCGGGCTACGCGCGAAGCGGCAGCTCACGCGCACACGCGCTCGTCGCTGACTTCGGCGTGGCCAAAGCCATCACCGACTCGACCCGCGCGTCGGCAATCACCGCAACCGGCCTCGCCGTCGGCACGCCGGCATACATGGCCCCCGAACAGGCCACTGCGGATCCAAACGTCGATCACCGGGCGGATATCTACGCGCTTGGCGTCCTTGCGTACGAGATGTTCGCGGGAGTCCCGCCGTTCAGCGCCGCGACCGCTCAGCACTTGATCGCGGCACACATGACGCGCACGCCGGAGCCCATCGCCACACATCGCGCGTCGATTCCCGCGGAGGTCGACGCAATCGTGATGCGAGCGCTCGCGAAACGGCCTGCCGATCGCTGGCAAACGGCTGACGAAATGCTGTCGCGCTTGGAGGCGCTCCGCACTCCGTCGGCGGGTCTCGCGATCACCCGCGCGGCGAGGGCGGAGTTGGCCGAGCGAAGCTTCCTGCTTACAGACGATGTTTGCCGGCGACTCGATCGACAAACGCTGGATCCGTCGATCATCGGCGACGAGATGCGTTTTCTCGACAATCAAGTGGCCTCCGATGTGCTCGTATATTTCATCCACGGCACCGGCCAGGACCACGGAGTCTTCCGTGAGCTGTTCGTCGAGTTGCCATACCGGTGCGTCGCACCGACGCTCCTGGGCTTCGAGCCGGCGCGCCGCAGCCGTCCGGCCATTTCCGTCGACAATCACATCGGGATCATTCGCGAGCACCTCCGCGCCACTATCGACGACCGCGTCCCGGCCACGGTCATCCTCGTCGGGTTCTCTTCCGGCGCCGACGTCGCCTTGCGCATGGCGGCAGACTCGGGATCGGAACTGCCGCGCGTCAACGGGCTGATCTCGCTTGGCTGTAATTTGTCTTTCGAGACGTGCTTCGTCACGCGGCTCTTCATGCAGCTCGGCTCCAATGACGAATCGGGACTCCTGGAGGAACTGAGACGCTTCGGGACCGGATCGCAAACGCTCGAGGAATGGCTGAAAGTGCACGAGTATCTCGTCGGCACCTTCCGCAAATTCGGCCACGAGGTCGCTCCGGTGCGTCGCTTCTCCGAAGACATCGTCCGGCGCTTCGAGCAGCAGCCGGATACCTTCAGCGAGGTGTATCGACTCGCCGCGGGCCGCGTGTCCGTCGTGCGCTGCCTCTGGGAGGATGCGCCGAGCTGCATCCAACTCGTCCAGCGACTGCGGCTGCGAAACCTCGACGATCCTTCCCTGCTCGGTGCCGGCTATCGCAGTGATTCGCTGGTTATCGAGAGCCGTACCGATCACTTCGATCTCATCGAGCCGCGAGTTCTGCGGCCACATCTGGACGCGGTGATCGCTGCGAGCAAGAAGCGCACGACGACGTTTTCCGGTCCGACGTGGCGGTGATCGAGAAATGACTTGAAAGGCGTATCAGTAGTAGATTGCTTCAGTTGTAGTGGAGGAATTATGCGACGGCGAACACTCTCGGCTTTCGTGACGACGGCTTTCCTCTGCATCGGTGTTCTTGTCGCGCCGGCCCGGGGCCAGCGCGGTGGCCAGGTCGTCCAGCTACCGGAAGGCGCCGGTAAAGAGATCGTTCAAACCGCGTGTTCGAAATGCCACGGGCTGAACTTGATCACCAATTCGAGTGGGAACACGCGCGAGGGCTGGCACGCGCTCTTCAGCTCCATGGTCGCGCTCCCGAACGAACAGGCCGACGTCGTCGCCGCCTATCTCGCGACGAACTTTCCCGTGAAGGCCGCGCCAGAGGCTGTGGTGATCCCCGGGCCTGTGAATGTGTCGATCAAGGAGTGGCTGGTGCCCACGCTGGGATCGCGGCCGCACGATCCGCTGGCGGCAGCCGACGGCTCTCTCTGGTGGACCGGTCAATTCGCCAGCCGGCTGGGTCGACTGGATCCAAAAACAGGCACCATGAAGGAGTACCCGCTGAAGACCGCCGATTCAGGACCGCACGGGCTCGTCGAAGACAAGGCAGGAAACATCTGGTTCACCGGCATCACGAAGAACTACGTCGGCAAGCTCGATCCGAAGACCGGCGACGTGACGGAATACCCGCTCCCTCAAGGTTTTCGAGGGCCGCATACGCCCATCTTCGATCAAAAGGGCACGTTGTTCTTCACGGTGCAGTCCGGCGGGGTTGGCCGGCTCAATACACAAACGGGCGAGATGAAAGTCGTCGCGCCGCCGAGCGCTCCGTCGAGTTATCCGTATGGCATGGTCGTGAACTCGAAGGGCGAGCCGTGGTACGTCGATTTTCGGGGCAACAGAATCGGCCGAGTGGATCCGGCGACGATGGAAATAAAAGAATACACACTGCCGGATCCGGCGGCGCGGCCGCGGCGCGTAGCGATTACCGCCGACGATATTCTCTGGTACAGCGACTATGCACGCGGCTATCTCGGGCGCTTCGATCCTGCGACAGGCGCCGTTCGTGAGTGGCCGTCACCTGGCGGTCCACAGTCGCAGCCCTACGGCATCACTGCGCTGAACGGAATCATCTGGTACAGCGAATCGAACGTCCGGCCGAACACACTCGTGCGGTTCGATGCAAAGACCGAGAAGTTTCAAACGTGGATCATCCCATCGGGTGGCGGCGTGGTTCGCAACATGATGACAACGAAGAACGGCGACCTCGTCATGGCGTGCAGCGGCGTCAATCGAGTCGCGCTCGTCCAGATTGGAAAAGCCGAGAGCCGTTAATTGACCTTTCGCCGCAGGACGCGACCTCGCGTCCTGCGGCCTTCCGCCTGCCTGGATAGACGACGACCGCGCGAGCAGCGCACCGACCGTCGCGTCGCATAAGCCCATCTGCACACACGTCCCATCTGTATGGCGATCGGCCAAAGGTTTGCGTATGCCACGCGCCGAAGGAGAGTCAACCATGTTCATTCGAATCTCAGCCGCACTTGCGGCAGGGCTGCTGATTTGTGCGTGCGATCGAGGTGTTCCTTCAGTGACCACCGCGCCAACGGCAATGGACTCTACGGGGTCCGCAGCGACCTCTCTGGCGGCGACGACCAATCATCAATCGGGAGTCGGACGCACAGAGGTG
>DASPWV010000312.1:0-4622 GCA_035637635.1 Vicinamibacterales bacterium
GCGTTGGGAATACAAGCCCGGTTCGGCGCTGTTTGTGGTGTGGCAGCAGGGACGTTCTGATTCGCTCTCGCAAGGCGATTTCCACTTCGGCCGCGACTTCGGCGGCGTCTTTTCGGCTCCTTCCCACAACGTGTTTCTCGTGAAGTTGTCGTATTGGCTCAACATGTAGCCATCCTGTTACGATGGGGCCGTGCCCTGGCGCAGGAACGTCCGCGACTTCTTCAAAGGCATGGCGTATGGGCAGCACGAACGTGAGTTGCGGCGTCAAGCGGCCGAACTGAACGACCTGTTCCTGCTCCTCTGTTACATGGAGATCGTGGGCCTGCCGAATCCGGCCACGTTGTACTTGCTCGATGTGTATCCCTACCTGCTCGAGCAATTCCATCTCTGGCACCGGCGTATGGGCATGGATCAATCGCCCATCGGCGCGCTTCCCTGCTGTTAGTCAGAAGCGATTCGCGTGCGCGACCTCATCGATCGGCACGTGCTCTTCTTTGGCGGCAAGGGTGGCGTCGGCAAAACGACGTGTGCGTCCGCGGTTGCGCTTCGCGCCAGCCGCATGGGTAAACGCGTGCTGCTGGTGTCGACAGACCCCGCGCACTCGACGTCAGACATTTTCGAGAGACAAATCGGCGCGGAGCCCACCGAAGTACAGCCGTCGCTGCATGCAATGGAGATCGATGCCGCGAGCGAGTCGCGCCGTTACGTCGAGAGAGTGAAAGAGCAGATCCGGCAGCTTTTTGGGCATTCGATTCTCAGGGAGGCCAATCGTCAGATCGATCTCGCCGCAACGATGCCGGGCGCCGAGGAAGTGGCGCTCTTCGATCGGATGGGCGCACTCATTCGCGGCGAAGACGAGCGGTTCGACCTGATTGTCTTCGACACCGCGCCCACGGGTCACACGCTGCGCCTCATTCGCATGCCGGAGTTGATGGAAGCATGGATTCGAGCATTGTCGCGCTCGCGCCGGGCGATGCTGGGCGTGGATCAGGACGATACCGCCGACCCCATCATGATCTCGCTGAGCGAACGGCTCGAAGGCCTGCGGGAAATGCGCGCGCGGATGATGAGCGGCCGAACGACCGGGTTCGTGCTCGTGCTGATTCCCGAACGGCTGCCGATCGAAGAGACCGCGCGTGCACTCGCACAGTTGGCTGACGCGGGTGTGCGGGTGGGCGCGCTCGTCATCAATCGCGTGCTGCCCCAGATCGGCGCGGATCCATTTCTCACTTCGCGTCGAAATCAGGAGCGCGTCTATCTCGACGAGATCGCGAGCCGGTTCACCGAGCAGAAGCGGCTGCAGGTACCGCAGCTCGAAACCGATGTCTACGGCCTCACCGCGCTCGACCGCCTCAGCCACTTCCTCCTTTCATTATCGTGAACGGATCATTTCATTTAGCCCGCTGCAAAAGGCGAGTACGATTCGGTGATGTTGCAGAAGGTCGCTCGCCCTCAATCGGATGAGTTCCCCGATGCCGTGAGGGGTTACGTCAAGGCGCTCGAACATGAGCCGGACGCCCTCGCGGCGCTCGAACACCAGCAGGCCGTCATCGCCGCCATCGGCCGGCTGCAGCCGGAGCAGGCGTCCTACCGGTACGCGGAAGGAAAGTGGAGCGTCAAGGAAGTCGTCGGGCACGTCACCGACGCTGAGCGTATCTTCGGGTACCGCTTGCTCCGTATCGCGCGCGGCGACGAAACTCCGCTGGCTCCCTTCGACGAGAACAAGTACGCCGCGATGTCCAACGCGGACCATCGTGAGCTGCACGACCTCGCGAAGGAGCTTGCATCAGTCAGACAATCCTCCATCGCGCTGGTGCGTTCGCTGGACGATCGGATGCTCGCCAATCGCGGGCACATGCAGGCGGGACCCATTACCGCGCGAGGGCAGATTTTCGTAATCGCCGGGCATTTCGAGCATCACGTCCATCTGCTTCGCGAACGGTATGGAGTGGATCTGAGATAGCGTCGCCGAGTGCCGAGTGCCGAGTGCCGAGTGCCCAGTGCCGCGTCTGTGGCACCCGGCACTGGAGCACTTAGCACTTAGCACTTAGCACTTGGCACTTGGCACGGGGCACGGGGCACTAGCACTTGGCACTTTTCATCGCTGCGACGATGACCTCGCGGGCTCCAGTGTGGTGACGGATTCCTTCACCCCGTCCACTTTCTTGCGTGTGTACGCCGCGGTGAAGTACTTCCCACGCGCCCACAGCTCGAATAAATCTCGATAATGCGCATCGTCGGGATTCCCCGACTGGCCCGGTGTGTTCATCCCAATCGAGTTGTCCCAGTCGTCAGTGTCCATCACGAACTTGAACGAGCCGCCGCTCGTCTGGTTGTCGTTGTTCCCCGTGGCGTTGATGGTGCTGCCATCGCCTCCGCGCGGCAATGGGCCGACGTTCAGCTTCGCGCGCAACTCGGGATTGACTGCCGCGCCGAGCGGATGCGCAATCAGCGCGTGGTGATACCGCTCCTGCCCGTACGTCCACTTCTGCATGTCGTCGCCGAAGCGCTTCGTGAGCTCCGCAACTGCTTCATCGAGGCTGAGCGCCAGGAGCGCATCGCGCGCTTCCGTGGGACGTTCGCCAAACCGTCCGTCCGGGGCGTATAACGCATCGATGACGCGTTTCAGACTGAGTTGATTGGCGAGCCGTTGAATGGACGAAGGCACCAGTCGCTGACGAACGTTCGCGATCACTCGGCGTTGCCACATCTCGTAAATGCCGGCGGCCACAGAATCTTTGTCGAGGACGAAGTCCCACGATCGCAGGGCCTCGCGCGCTCGCGCGGCAGGACCGCTCGGCAGCGACACGTCGTGCAAGAGCGGCACGAGCGCGCGCGCAGGCAGCGAGAGTTCGTCGTTTTGCAGACGCGCCATTTCGGCGACGCTGAAGAGCCGTCCGGAGCCAAGTACTTCGGTGATTCGGGAGACGCGGTATGGATCGGCCCACAGGAAGTGCACCGCTTCTTTCGGTTGATAGTCGTTCGGGAACAGGTAATTGTTCGCGGTCGCGATGAATCCGCGTGCCGGGTTGGTCTCGTGCGGCAGATCGGTGATCGGCAGAAACCCGCTCCATTCGAATCGGCCGTCGCCCGGCACCGGCAGGAGCCCGCTCCATCCGCGACGCAGCGGTTGAATGCCGACGGCCTGCCAGCCGATCGATCCCTGCCGGTCCGCCCAGATCATGTTTTCCGCCGGCATGCGGCTGTAGCTGCACGCGTCCCTGAACTCCTGCCACGTCTTCGCCTGGTCCATACGTAGACTTGCGAGGTACGGCGCACCGCCGGGCTCGAGCCATGCGGCTCGGAGGGCGTACGCCTTGTGGTTGGCGCGGTCTTCGAGCAGCACGGGACCGTGACGCGTGTATTTCAGCTGAACCGGCTCCGGCTTCTCGCCTTTGATCGGAATCGTGTCTGAAACCACACGCATGGCTTCCCAGGCGCCCTGATAGCGGTATTCGTTCCCGTTTGCCGGGTTCGTGTCGTAAACGTACAAGTCCTCGCTGTCACTACCGAAAACCGTCAGGCCCCAGGCGCCCTGCTCGTTGTGACCGATGGACACACCTGGTATTTCGGGTTCGCCGGCGCCAATCACGTTCCAGCCGGGCGCCACGAGGTGCACCCAGTACCGGAGCGACGGTGATGCGATAGTGCGGTGCGGATCGTTGGCGAGCAGCGGATGCGTGCTCTGTGTTCGCGACCCGGCGAGCACCCAGTTGTTCGATCCGATATCGAGCGGATTTTCCTCACTCGCGACGCTTTCAAGATTTGCCGATGCCGCGCGGAGCTCCAGAGTGACGTCGGCAGGTCTGAAATCGATGGCGGAGCGGAAAGCGGAGTAGCGCTCGAGGACGCTGTCTGGAAAAAGCTTGATGTCGATCGAAGGATCGAGCGTGAACATCGGCTCGCCGCCCTGGAAGTACAGCAGCTCGCGAACCTGATCGACGCGCGCGACTTTCAACGCACGCGCGAAGCTCACTTCGTCGGTCACATTCGACGTCAGTGCGCCGTGGCGCGAGATGACGACGTCGGGCGTCCAAGGCCCCGGCTTGATTCCCAATACGCGGAACTCGATGGGCAGCAACGACGGATTCTTATCCGTTTCAGCGATGTAGGCGTTCACGCCGCGCGTGAACGCTTCGATGATCTGCTTGCCGTGTGGATGGTAGTGATTGAGCTCGGCGTCAAGATCACCGCGGAACTTGTGCAGGCGCGAGCCGATGTCACGCGAAAGCGCCCGGCGTCCGAGAACTTCGGCCACCGTGCCCGTCGCCTGCCGCCGCCAGAGCTCCAATTGGAACAACCGATCCTTTGCGGCGGAGTAACCCTGCGCGAAGAAAAGGTCGGCCTCGTTCTGCGCGTAGATGTGGCTGATGCCCCACCGGTCGCGCACGATTTCGACCGGTTGGCCGAGTCCCGGCAGCTGCAGCGCCAGTGTTGGCGATTGCGCAGCGCCAATCGACCCGACGGACAAAGCGATCGCGACAAGAAGCATTCGCCGCTGCATAGAATCGCTCCAGCGCATCTCTGCGCACCTGCACACCTGCACATCGGCGTACCCGAGCACCCCAGGACCGCACTGCACCTGCGTACCCGAGCGCACCTGACGCACCTGCCGCACCCGA
>DASPWV010000313.1:0-1732 GCA_035637635.1 Vicinamibacterales bacterium
GCCGGCTCCGGCTGCGTTGGGGACACCGAACTGACCGGGGTCGTCGAGACAGTGCCGAGCTGCGTTGTTGAGACGGTACCTACGGCTGTCGTCGATGCCTGAGGGATCTGGGCTGCCGGCATGGGAGGAGGCTGGGTGGTCGACGCTCGCTGTCCTTCCGTTGGAGGATCCTCCCGCTTTGGCGGGGTGGGTCTCGCGGCGGGCGCGAGTTGGCGGTAGTAGTCCGAGGACGATTTTTTCAGCCGCTGCAGCGTTGCTGCCGCGGCAGCGCGACGAGCTTTTGCTTCGGCCTCACCGTCTGGGCTCTTCGTCCCGTTTTCAGCCGTCGTCACATTCATCGTGGCGAAGCGACCACCTGTGCGTACGAGTGTTTCGTTCGTGATGACCGCACCGCTCTTGTTCGCGTGCGCGCTTGCTTTTGCGGCGCGAACCAACCGTGAGTCCTGATTCTCAGCGCTCGCGGGTTGCGCCAGCACGGTCATTGTGGTGTTGGGCTTGTCCTGTGCGGCCGCGCAGAGCGGCAGTGCCAGGACAGCGATCGACACGGCAACAGTTCGGGGTTTCATGGGGCCTCCTGCGATGGCGCAATGTTACGCTGGCATGCCGTTATTTCACTAGTCGCCCCGAATCTTGCATTTTTGGGCCCGGAATGTCGCCAGAGTTACTCCTCCACAAATTCGGCTACTTCGCCGTATTCGTCGGCACATTTCTCGAGGGCGAGACGATTCTGGTGATGGCCGGATTCTTCGCCGAGCGGGGATACCTGGAGATCGTCATCGTCATGCTCGTGGCCGCCTCGGGCGCCTTCGTTGGCCATGTCTTCTGGTTCTGGCTCGGCCGCACTCAAGGTGTCCGGCTGCTCGACCGATTTCCGAAAATGAAGAAGCACTTCGGCCGCGGCATCCGCATTTTCGAGCGCTACGGCGCGCCGGCGATTTTCATCACCCAGTGGCTGTACGGGTTACGCGTCACGTGCGCGGTGATCATCGGCATCTCGCGCATCTCCATGCTGAAATTTCTGATTCTCGAAGCCATCACCTGTCTCGTGTGGGCGGTGGCGGTCGGCGCCGCCGGCTATTACTTCGGCCGGGCCGTCGAGTCGGTCCTCGGCCGTGCCGCGCACATCGAGAAGTGGGGCTTGCTGATCCTCGTCGTCGCCGGCCTGGGAATCTGGGCGTATCACCGCTGGAAGGAGCGGCACGAAGAAGAGGACGACATTCAGCCTTCTTAGGTGTCATCCCGAGCGCCGGAATGACTAACCCTCGTAATGTTGGAATTCCAGCTCCGCTTGCGCTGCCGCGAGCCTCGCGACGGGCACGCGGTAAGGTGAGCACGACACGTAATCGAGATTGCACGTGCGAAAGAAGCGGATGGAATCGGGATCGCCACCGTGCTCTCCGCAGACGCCGACCTTCAGCTTCTTGTTCGCGCTGCGTCCGCGCTCGGTGCCGAGTCGTACCAGTTGGCCGACGCCTTCCTGGTCGATCGATTCGAATGGATCTTTCGGCAGGATCTTTTTCTCGACGTATTCCGGCAGAAATGAACCCGTGTCGTCTCGCGAATAACCGAAGGTCATCTGCGTCAAGTCATTCGTGCCGAACGAGAAGAACTCCGCGATTTCCGCGAGTTTGTCCGCGATGAGAGCCGCGCGCGGAATCTCGATCATCGTACCCACGATGATCGGTACATCGACGCCATTCTGTTTGTTCACGTCGGCGGCCACTCGGCGAGC
>DASPWV010000314.1:0-2954 GCA_035637635.1 Vicinamibacterales bacterium
CACAGGAGGCGCAGAAGCAGGGATACCACACGGTCCTGTGGCTCGATTCGAGCGAGCACCGCTTTATCGAGGAATGTGGACTGATGAACATTGTCTTCGTGATGGACGGTACCGTGGTGACGCCGCCTCTGTCAGGCACGATTCTGCCGGGCATCACGCGAGACAGCGTGCTGACCCTCTGTCGTGACATGGGCGTGCCGGTCGAGGAGCGCCGCGTGCCGATCGACGAGCTTTTCTCGCGCATGGTTGAAGGGCATACCACGCAGGCCGCGGGCGTCGGAACTGCGGCGACGGTCGCGCCGATTCGAAAGATCCGTTTCCGGGAGCGTGAAATCGAGCTCACACCGGTTGATGCGGACTCGCCGCTCGACCGTGCCCGTCGTCAACTGGAAGCCATTCGCACGGGTGCCGCGCCCGACGCGCACCGGTGGCTCACGTTTGTGTAGGGGTCAGGTATCAAGGATCACAAACAAAACAACATCCCCACATACATGGAGACATCAGGACGTCGCTACATCACATCGTCACATCACCAAATCACCACATCGCCAGATTGACCATGCCCTACTTCACCCTGACGTACGATACCGTCGACGACTTCGTCAATCGCCGCGTGCCGCATCGCATGCGCCACCTCACGCTCGTGCGTGACGCGCACGCGCGCGGCGAGCTGGTCATGGCCGGTGCGCTGGGCCATCCGCCCGATGGTGCACTCCTCGTGTTCCGCGCAGCCGATCGACAGGTTGTCGAAACATTCGCGCGCCAGGATCCCTACGTCATCGAGGGGCTCGTGCGTCAGTGGCATGTGCGACCTTGGACCGTGGTCGTCGGCTACGATCCATCGGAGCCCCCGCCCGCCGGCCTGCCCGGATCAACACCGTCCTCTTCTGCATCGACATGAGCGGCGCCAACGGCTACGACGTCGACTCGGTCCGCCGATTCAATCGCTTCTATACGCGAAGAATCGGCGTATTGGACGAAGGACATCTGAACAGTCAGTACTCGCTCGCCGAAGTGCGCGTGCTCTACGAGCTCGCGCACCACGAGCGAACGACTGCCGTCGAACTCTGTCGGGATCTGGGACTCGACGCGGGGTATGTGAGCCGAATCCTGCAACGGTTCACGCGGCAGCGGCTCATCCGCCGCACCCGCGCACCATCCGATCGCCGTCAATCGTGGCTGGCGTTGACGCCGAAAGGAAAGCAGGTGTTTGCGCCGCTCAACGCAGCCGCTCGCGATCACGTGCAAGCGCTGCTGACGCCGCTCTCTGCGCACGAACGCAGGACGCTCGTTGCGGCCATGCGAAGGATTGAGGCCCTTCTCTCCGAGAGCAAGCCGTCAGGAAGATAATCGTTAGGATCGCTTACCCGCCGCCTCGATAAAGCCCTCGAACAGCGGCCGGAACTCTCCGGTGCGCCAGAAGTTTTCCGGATGCCACTGGACCGCCAGACGGAACACATCTCCCGGACTTTCAATCGCTTCGACCACGCCGTCGGGAGCCGTTCCTGACACCTCCCAGCCTGGCGCCACCTGGTTCACGGCTTGATGGTGACGGCTGTTCACCTGGCAGATTTCTCCGTCGAGCTTGTCCTTCATCAACTGATACAAGCGCGAGCCGTTGGCGACCCACACCTCGTGCGCCAGCGCGTGAGATTCCGGTACGGCGTGGTGAAGCGCACCGTTGACCATCGAGGGAATGTCCTGGACGAGCGTCCCGCCGAGCGCCACATTCAACACTTGCATCCCGCGGCAGATCGCGAAGATCGGCAGGTCTGCTTTCACCGCTTCCCGGACGAGCTCAATCTCATACGCATCGCGGCCCGTTTCAGAAGCCTGAAAGGTGGCGTGCGGCTTCTCGCCGTAGAGCGACGGATCGACGTCGCCGCCTCCGGTCAGCAACACGCCGTCGGCGCGCCCGATGGCCTGGGCCGGCGTGTCCTGGTCGTAATGCAGCTCAATCGGATCGCCGCCGGCGCGTCGGATCGACTCGAGGTAATCCGCTAGCGCACGGCACGGCGCGATTGCTATCGTTGGCATGAACCGCTCACATTCTTTGGGGAACGCCGATGCCCATCAAGTCCAGCGCGCAGGTCAACTGCAGCCTGAAATATGCCACGGCTGCGGCCCGCCAGCGCCGGATATCCTGCCGCTCTTCGTTCAAGACCGGCGCGCGGTGATAAAAGGCGTTGAACGCCTGCGCCACGCCAAACGTGTACTTCGCCAGCACGGCAAACTCCAGCGAACGCACGACTTGTTCGACGATCTCATCGAGACGCGACGCTTCGAGCACGAGATTCCACAGCTCGTGGTCGTCGTCAATTCCACTGAGCGCATCGGGAGCCGTTGCCGTGAGTGTTCCCAGCACGTCGTGTTCGGTGACGCCTTCCCGCTCGTGCAGCTTCTGAAAGATGTTGTTGGCGCGAACGACGGCGTACTGCAAGTACGGGCCGCTTTCGCCCTCGAAGCTCAGCGCCTCGTCGATGTCGAAGGCGATGACTTTGCCGCGGGAGAACTTCACCATGAAGTAGCGGAGGGCGGCAACGGCGATCATCTCCGCCGTCCTGCGCACGTCATCCTCGCTGAGCTCGGTGTTGCGGCGGCCGACTTCCCCTGCCGCCTTGACGGTCAACCGGTCGAGCAGATCGTCCGCCTTGACGCCGAGCCCCTTGCGGCCGGAAACCTCGACGAACGGCTTGCCCGTGTCCTCGGCGGCGTCGTATCCCAGCTCGCGCGCGGTGTTGTGGGTCAAGGCCACCATCTCGTACGCGTAGTGGATCGACCGGCCGGCCTGCTCCCCGAAACCGAGCGCGGCGAGCGCCTGTTTCAACAGCTTCTGCAGGTACGCCTGCCGCGTATCGATCACGTTGCACACTATGACCGCGCGGCCGAAGGAAGGATGCGCGGGAGCGGCGCTCGCCGGATCGGCCGACGTCGACCAGAGCACAGGGGACGCC
>DASPWV010000315.1:0-5162 GCA_035637635.1 Vicinamibacterales bacterium
CCGCTCAGCACGATATCCTTTGCCACCCTCACGTCCACCTTATGGATTGGCTGTCCCACCAGTGCGTTGCGAGGGACGACGCCACCGGTCTCGATGACCGACGGACCATCGAACCGATCACGCACATTCTCAGGAATCACGACCGGCGGTCCGAGATTCAATCGATTGGTGCCGAGCTTGCCGAAAGGCCTCGACGAATGGGAGGTTGAGTAGTAGTTCGCCGACCCGAACGAATACATCCCGCTGATCGAGAATTGCCACGGAAGCTTGTAAAGCGCATAGGTGCGCACGGTATGCCGTTGGAAGTCGGTCGAACGCGCCCACTCACCATCGAGATGATCGAAATTGTTATCCGCCGGGCCACCTGTGAATCCCACTGATCCGTTGTCGTGCATATAGAACATCAGGGTGTAGGTGGCGCCACCTTGAAAGTTGCCCTTCAGCCGGCGTGTGAACGAATTCGTCAGCGCAAGGTAATCGCGCTTGCCTGTGCTCTCGAACCAGGTGATCTGTCCATATGTCGGATTCGGCCTGCCGAAGACCGCCGGGTCTTTGCTGTACCCGTTGACCGGGTCGTAAAAGAGATTCGGGTCGTACGTGCGCGTGTCGTGATACCAGATCCAGTGCACCAGGTCGGAGTCGAACGCCATCACCGGTCCCAACTGCTTCTGGAACCCGATGGCGTTTTGCCACGTGTAAGGCATCTCGAAGTCCGGCGCGAGGATGCGCAACGCCTGCGGTGGCAATGGCACGCGACCCGAGAGTATGTCATCCGACGTCAGGCCACGCCGGGGATCGAGCACGAATTCCGGTCGGCCGTCGTACAGGAACGATGCCGAGACCGCCTGGCTGAACAACTGATTGCCGTTGGTGATGTTGGTGGTAAAGAACGTGTAGTACAGCCCGGTGCCACCGCGGATGACCAGGTCGTCTCCTGCGCCGACTTTGTAGGCAAACCCAGCGCGAGGCGCGACGTTGTTGTTGTCACGCTTACCTGTTGTGTAGCCGAAGTCGCCCTGCTCGTATCCGTTGTTGATCGGGATGTGGGATTCGGTCACGCCCGGCGGCGAAAGCGCTCCCCAATCATCGTCCCAACGAACGCCGGCGTTGACCGTCAAGCGATCGGAGAGCGTCCATGTATCGCCAAACCAGATGGCCCACGTCGGCCGTGGAACATCGTTGCGCCAGCCTGCCTTGTGGAAGGCCTGATCGAGACGCTGGACGTACGGATTGAGGCCGGTGAGATCCCATCGCGACACGTCGTTCCACGCATCGGCGGGAAATCGTCGAACCAAATCGGGAGGCCGCGAATTGAAGATCATGCGACCGGTCCTATTGAGCTCCCAGATGCCGGTGTCGTGGACGCGGAGGTATTCGCCGCCAATCTTGAACGAGTGGTTTCCGCGAAACCACGACAGGTCATAGCGTGCACTGTAGGTGTCCTGCCACGACGCGTTGATCCGGTTGTACTGCGGACCGATCGTCAGCCCGGGAAACTCCAATTGCATGAAGCCGTATAACTCCTGAGGCACTCCGTTCCAGAAGTTGAAGCCGTTGTACCCCACGCGCAGCTCCGCCGCCTTGTTCCCGCCGTACACGCGAGACCACGTCGCCAGAACATTGTTCGAGTCCATCGTTTCCGGGCCTGCCTGCGACGGATGGGTCGTCGGTCCCAGGCTGCCCAACGGACTATCAAAGTTCGAGCGAGTCCACCGCGCGCTGAGGTGATCCTGCTTGCCCATCTGATAGTCGACACGCGCCAGATACAGGTTGGTCGTTTTCTTCGTGTCGAACGTGAAGATCTGTCCCGGCAGAAACGTCGGCTGCGAAATGACCGTTGACGGCTCCCGTTCGTACTCGTACGACCCGAAGAAATGCAGCTTGTCGCGCACGATGGGTCCTCCGATCGATCCACCGGCCTGCTGATTGGAGTACGGCAGCACGCGCCTGGCAATCGGATCGGCCGCGTTGAAACGGTCGCTCCTGAAATTGGAGAACGCGGCCCCGGCTCGCTTGTTGGTGCCGGCCTTCGTGATCGCTTGCACTTGAACACCGACAGACCGCCCTTGGGTGATGTCGAACAGATTTGTTACGATCTGGAACTCTGCAATCGCTTCGCGGCTGAAGCGCGGCTGGCCGAAGCCCGCTTCACCGAGCTTCGAGGTGACCTGTTGACCATCGATGTTCAGTTGAAACATGTTCTGGTGGGAGACGCCCGGGGTCTCGCCGATGTTGTTGGACGTGATGCCTTTGATCAGCGTCGCCAGCTGCAGCCAGTTTCGGCCTTGCAGTGGCAAGTCCTCCATCTGCCGGCGATCGACATTGCCGGCCACCTGCGACGAGCGCGTGTTGATGAGCGGCGCTTCGCCACTGACCGTGAGGGTCTCGGCCAGCGCGGCCACCTTGAGGCTGACCGGCAGGCTCACGCTCTGGCCGACGAGCAGTTCCACCTGCGGAAATTCCGTCGTCGCAAACCCGGACAGTTCGATGTGCACCTTGTACAGACCAGGTGCCATATTGACCAGTCGGTATTCGCCGCGCGCGTCGGTGACGGCGGAATACGTGCGGCCGGTCGCCAGATCGGTGGCGGTCACGTTCGCGCCCGGCAATACACCCTTCGACTCGTCGATGACGGTGCCACTCAGCGTCGCTGTGCTGACCTGCGCGTGCGCGTTCGGGATAATGCCGAACATGACGGCGACGAGAGTGAACCACACGAAACAGCGCCGGTTCATAATTCCTCCTCTCAACGCCCTGTCTGTGTGCTGATCACGCCTGCCGGGCTGAGCAGCGTTTTCATATCGAGGACTTGCCCGTTCTTGATCACCGTGCTCACCTTGCGCGCGGCTTTGATGTCCGTCAGGGGATCCCCATTCACGATCACGAGATCCGCCAGCTTGCCTGCCTGGAGCGTTCCGAGGTCTGCTGCCGCGCCGAGCGCCTCGGCCGCGTTGAACGTCGCTGTCTGAAGCGCTTCGAACGGCGTCAGGCCATAACGGGAGTAGAGCTCGATCTCGGCGTGCAGTCCTGCACCGTACGGCATGTTCGGCACGTCAGTGCCTGCGAGCACGCGACCGCCACCTCTCGTGATCGCGGCGAGCGTCCGTCCTTCGTTCGGAAGGGTCTGCCCACGCTGCCCAGCCCCTCCCTCGCGCGCTCGCGTCACGCGATTGCGGGTCGGCGCAATGGCCCAATCCGGCAACAGCTTCAGCCGCTCATCGGTGATCCACGTCGGATCGTCGAGTGCGACCACGTCGAGCCCACCCAGCGCCATCGTCGGCGTGTAGGTCATGCCCGACTTGACGATCAGTTGAATGATGTCGTTATAAGTCTTGCCAAGACTCGAGAGTTTTGGCGAGTACCCGCGGCGGCTCGTGCCGCTTGTGTGCTCCACGTGGTCGAAGCCGAACGCGACGGCCGGATAGACCTCGTGGGATGTGACGGCCATGCCCGCCCGGTGAGCGAAATCGACCACGCGCTTCTGGAGCGCGTCCGGGAACCGGACGTAGGTCTTGAACAGATCGAAATCGAGACGGCGGCTCCGCTCGAGTTCCATGTCGAGTTGTGCCGCCGAGTAGATTGTCGGAATCTCGTGCGTGCTCCCCCGCGTGCCGTCGAGCGCCGGCCCGGAGGCGTACATACGCGGACCCAGGCGGACGCCCGAGTCGATCGCTTCCCGTATCTCGAGCGAACGATACAAAATGCCGGCGGGATCTCTCGCGGTCGTGATGCCATACGCCAACATCACCCGGCCCATCGGCTCGCCGTAGTCGATATACACGTGTGCGTGCATGTCGATCAGGCCGGGGATTACCGTCTGGTCCGTCGTCGCGTTGACGACGTTTCCGGTGTGGAGAGCTGTTCGGTGCGGCTCGATCGAACGGATGCGGTGGCCCTCGATCACGACGTCAACGTCGGATTTGAGCGTCTTCGCGATTCCGTCCCAGAGTCGGGCGGCGTGAACCACGAGATGCCCTGTCGTCTGGGCAGGCTGGTACTGCAAATCCAGGGGAACGGGTTGAACCACGCCGTCGGCGATCGACAGCATTTTGAGCTGGTCCATCGACTGGTACAGGATCTTCCGCGAATCTCCTGTCCACGACGGGTAATACGCAATCTCGTTCGTCAACTGGCGAACCGGTCCGAGCGGCCGTCCCGTCGCATCGACGTCGACGACGCGCAGCAATCCCTGGTTCACGAACGCGACGCGCGAGCCGTCGGGCGACCACACCGGCCCCTCACCGATCCGACTGTCGACCACCGACGTGTGCGGCTGTACCTCGATGATCCGAGCATCGCCGCCATCGGAAGGAATGGCGACGAACTTGTTGATCCCTTCGCGAAACCGTCCCGAGTAGAGATTGATCGAGGCAACGAGCACGGTTCGGCCGTCCGGCGACCATGTGGGATACGTGGGAATGCGAATGTTGGTGTGATAGATCGGTTTCACACTTCGCGTTTGCACATCGACGACGTAGACGTCGGCGCCTTGCGAGTGGGGGAGCAGGCCGATGAAGGCGATGCGCTTGCCGTCAGGCGACCAGCTCGCGCCGACGTCGGGCACGGGCAACTCGGTGAGCCGGCGATCCTGACCCGTTTTCATGTCGCGGATCCAAAGGTCGATATTCCCGCCGCCGCCGCGATCTGACGAGAACACGAGCTGCGAGCCATCCGGCGACCACGCCGGGTCCGTGTCGAGGAAGCGATCGTTTGTCACGCGTGTCGGCTTGGCTCCGATGTCCATCATCCAGAGATCGCCAATCGCCGCGAAAGCGACGCGTTTGCCATCGGGACTCACGGCCGGCCTCAGGATCCCAAGCGCCGGCTTCGGGTCCCGCGAATCGAAGTTGCGCTTTTTCCTCGTGTACTGATCTCGCTTCAGCGTCACGGTCGCGGTGAACTCGATGTTCTGTGACGCAGAGCCATTGAGCGCGCGCTTCTTGATCTTGCCGTCCGCCGTGTACAGGAATTCGGTCGCAGACAACCACTGCGCCCTGAACGGAAAAATGTCTTCGCCGTTCACGACCGGTTTGCCCGACAACTCCAGGCTGGTGGCGCCGGCCCCGGCGACCACGTACATCACCTGCTTCCCATCGGGCGTCCAGCTCGGCGCGTTCGCGTTGCCCTTGACACCGGCGACGAGACGCGCCGTCCCGGTCTCT
>DASPWV010000316.1:0-4439 GCA_035637635.1 Vicinamibacterales bacterium
CGTCAGCCGGTCGCTCCGGTTGCGAGCAAAGGGGGCGGCCGGAGCCGCCCCCTCGTTTGTCAAAGGCCTACCTACTGCTTGCAGATCTTCCAAATCACACCCGTCCCGGGAATCTGGACGAGCGGAGCATCCGCGGGATCAATGAACTTGCTGGCGGGATCGGACTGCCCGAAGTCACGCACGGCCCCGTAGTCGACGAGGTACGCGCAATCGTCGGCCCGAACTTGAGGTCCACCGGACGGTTGATGCCGCGAAGCCCATCCACGAACGCCTGCTCGAACGTCGTGTTATGCGCAAACCGCGTCTGCTGGAGCTGAAGCGGCTCACCCGACGCCCTGAAGTTCGAATCTAGGCATGTGCTGGTCCCCGTAGAATGCCGGCATCTTTTCTGGGAGTGCGGCGTGGTCGGTCACCTGCTCTACCTCGAGGCAGAGGCGACGGGCGTGCGCGCGGGACTGTCGACCTTGCCGCCCTGATTTCCAACGTCCGCGCGCACGTGAAATCGCTGCGTGGCGATGATTCCTCAACGCCACAGATCTACGGTTTCACCGCGCGCCCGCAGGCGCTCGGCGCGGGTCTGCAGGTAGCGCTGAAACGACGGCTCGCTGCGGTACCCGCCGCCTGCCACATAATCGAACGACGCCGCGAGGTGAAACGGCCGCAGATACGCGTCGATCCGAAATACTTCCATGCCGCTGCGATCGAAGAACACGATCGTCGGGGTGTACGTGACGCCGAGCTCGCGCGCCCACGCCTGAGCAGTGGTGGCGCGGCCGGCAGGGGAGGTGAGCGTGGTCGAAGCTGCGAGCGAGAACCGCGCCACATCGAATTCGCCGACGAGCGCGCGCACCTCGGCGCGCTGCAGTCCTTCGCGATGGAGCTCGTCGCAGGGCGAGCAATGCGTGGTCTCGAATAGCGCCGCGAGCGGCTTGGCGCCTGGCTGGCGCCGCAGGTCGTACGGCGGTCCGAGGAAGAACGGCTCGTCGTGCAATACCGGACTCGCCGGCTCGCGCACCCGCTGCCTGAGATAGTCGCCGAGCGTTTGCCGTCGTTCCAGATGCCCCGCGACATAGTCGAGCACCGGTTCGAAGCGCTGTGGCGGATAGTAGCCGTTGAGACGCGCCACCACTCTTCCTTTTTCATCGAAAAAGAGGAGCGTCGGCGTGAATTGCACCCTGAGCATGCGTGCGAGCTCCTTCTCGGTCATGACGCGACCATCGAGCCACGTCACTTCACGGTCGCCCCACATGTTCACCGCGAGCGCGACAAAGTGTTGGCGCGTTTTCTCCACGATGCTGCGCTGGGAGAAATTGTTCACCATAAGCTGCTTGCAGTAGGGGCAGCCATCCTGACCGAAATACACCAGCAGCCGCCGGCCGTTGCGCGTTGCCTCCGCGATGTCCTCGCGCAAGTCGAGGAAGGTATTCGCAAACCAAGGTGGAATATCGATTGCGTAAGGCGCGACCTCCTGCGCTCGCACCGGAGCAAGGAGGGCGAAAGCGATGACGGAGACGATCAGCCAATGGCTCATGGTTCACCTGGACACCGTCGACCAGACGCTTGTATGCAGTTCTCAGCTTCGAGCGATCAGCGGGGCCTGATTGCGAGCACGGCCAAGCCGACCAGGTCGGCCAACGATTGTAGAACAATCCGAACAAAAGCGCCGGAGCTGATTCGCCTCTGAACGTTCGGAATCGGTCCGGAACGTCAACTGAATTTTCACGTTGTCGCAGACGAATTCGCGACAGACATATTTGGCGACGTAAGTAGCATACAAACCGTCGCTACTCGCTACTCGATCAAAAGCGGCAAGCGATGCGCACGAGCGCGCGCTACGCGCCGTTCCCGTTTCTTTCTTTCGCCATGCAACTCTTGATTGCAGGAGCTCCCATGAATGACGAGCTGAAGAAGGCAGTTCAGAAGTCCCAGGCGGCAATGCAGGATGCGTTCACCAAGGAACGCGGATCGTTCAAGTCGCTGCTGCTCGCGAACCCGAACTACTTCGGGAATCTTGCGGACAGTCCGTTCAAGTCTGTCCTTTCCGTTTCCGGCAACACGTTCTACGAGGACCTCGGGTGCGTCGGCTATCACCCGCAGCAGCGGCGGCTCGAGGGCGTCGTATACATCTACCAGCCCGGCGGCTACGGCAGCGACATCTGCGGACCCGGAACCGCCGAATTCGTGCGCTTCTATCTTTCGTTCGACCACGGTGCGACATGGGTCGACCAGGGGATGACAAGCTTTCAGGCGTACAACATTCCCGCCGGCACTGAAGGCGGCAAGCGGCTCGAATACGCGGTGTCGCTCGCGCCGCAGGTGCCGCGAAAGCTCTGCCTGTTCGACCCGCTGGTGCGCGTGCGCGCGATCCTGTCGTGGAACAATCCGCCGCCGCCCAACCAGCCGAACTGGACGCCGATCTGGGGCAACGTGCGCGAGGCGACGATTCTGCTCGAGCCGCTGCGGTTCATACCGCCCAAGGACCTTTTCGAATTCGCCAAGGTGAAGCTGCCGCCGGCGATCAAGGAGGTCATCGATCTCGATGCACCGATCGCGACCAAGGCGAAGACATTGGGCGCGGCGGAGCTCGCATCGCTTTACGCCGGCAAGGGCGTGCCGGTCCATCGCTTCGCCTTCAAGGAGCTCTCCGCGTTCGTCGCATCGAACAGCGCGTTGAGCGCCGAATCGTTCTTGACCCAGCTTCCCGGCATTCAGCTCGATCCCGGCATCCTCGGTCTGCTCTTCCCCACCGACGGCGACACGAGCTTCGAGGAGCTCAAGTGCATCGGGCTCGACCCGAATCATCCGGACACGCTGATCGGCGTAATCCAGGTGAAGAAGGCCTCCGGTTACTCGGGCGGGCCGTGCACGAATGGCAGCAAGGAATACGTGACGTTCTGGGCGGACTTCGACAACAACGGCAGCTTCGAGACGTGCCTCGGCACGGCTGACGTGACCGTCTACGACGTTGCGGGGACGGCGCCTCAGAGCGTCTATTACGCCGTTCGTCTTCCGGTCGATTTGAGCGCGCATCGCAAACCGTGTCAGGAAGGTCCGACGGTCGTGCGCATCCGCGCAATCCTGTCGTGGAACGTCGCCGTGCCGTGCGTCAATCCGAACAAGGTACCGACGTGGGGCAATCGCGAAGAGACGTTGATCAACGTAGCGCCGACCGCGCAGACGCCGGCCGGCAAGATCGCGATCCTCGGCGGCATCCCGGTGTCGATGATCGACGGCGGCAGCGGCCTCACGACGCCCACCGCGGTGTTCGCGACCAACAATCAGGCGCCCGATGCGCTCGGCCGCCCGTGCCCGTTCGCCGCGCGCGTGGCAGCACAGGGCTCGCCGGTCAACAACTACACGTACCAGGTCGAGGTGAGTCCCGACAACACGGTGTTCACGCCGGTGCTCACCGATCTTGTCGTCGTCGACCAGAACGGCAACACCAGCGTGCACAAGGCGAATCCGGTCACCAAGCGCTTCGACTACCTGCCATTCACGTCGAACGTCAACAGCCTGCTCGTGGAGTGGGACTCCTCGGGCGACGCGAAATGGTACGTGCGGCTTTCGGTCTACGACCCGGGCGGCATCTTCCAGGGCAGTGACACGCACGTGATCCAACTCGACAACACGGGGCCGGAAGCGTCGATCGACATCACGACTGGATTGGGCAACTGCGGCAAGTTCATGCCCGGCGAAGCGCTCGGCGGCAACTTCGTCGCTCGCGACGATTATCTCGGAAGCTACAGCGTGGGTGTCGAGCCGAACGTGAACGTGCCCCCCATCGGTGTGCCGATCCCGAGCTCCGGCAACGTCAACACAGCGCCCGCGCCCGGTGATCCTTGGACGCTCGACACCACCGACATGGTGCCGTGCGGATACGTGATCCGCGTCGTGGCCGTCGATCGGGCAATCGTCAACAGCCAGTCCGTGGGCCACGTGTCGTCCGACAGCGCCGGATTCTGCCTCGAGCCGGCCGAGAACGGTTGATGTCGATCGCCTGGTTTCCCATCGCCATCCTCGGCGTCTGGCGGATAACACATCTGCTGGCCGTCGAAGATGGGCCGGGTGAAGTGATCGTTCGACTTAGAACGATTACGCGAACCGGAACGTGGGGAAACCTGCTGGACTGCTTCTATTGCGTGAGCGTTTGGGTGGCGGTGCCGTTCGCGATTGCGCTCGGAAACGCATGGATGGAGCAACTGCTCCTGTGGCCCGCGCTTTCGGGTGGCGCGATCCTGCTCGACCGGATCGTCGATCGCGCGTCACCGCCATCTGCCGCGCTTTACGTCGAGCACCCGACCCAAACCGTAGTAGGCCATCATGACATGTTGCCAAGATAAGCGCCTCGCCGCTGCGGCGACCTCCGGCGGGGCCGTTGCGCCAGTCGAATTCGAGTATTGCGGACGGGCCGCGCTCACCGCGGTAGGATCGGCGACACG
>DASPWV010000317.1:0-7414 GCA_035637635.1 Vicinamibacterales bacterium
AGCTCCGAGACGCGCTCGATTGCCTGAATGCCGTCTTCGGCCTCGCCCACAATCTCGAGGTCCGCTTCGCCGGCGAGCAGCTGGCGCAGGCGATCCCGCGCGGGTTGCTCGTCATCGACGAGGAGAACTGTCAGCACGCGGAACCACCCGTGGCGCGTTTGACCACCAGGACCGTGACATCGTCCGTGGGCGGCGCACCACCGCGATGTTCGCGCGCGAGATCCTGCAAGGTCTGACAGATTTCGCGTGCCGAACGCGACACGTTACGCGTGATCTCGTCCACCAGGCGTACCTCGCCAAGCTCCTCGCCTTCGTGGTTGAGCGTTTCGGTCATGCCGTCGCTGTAGGCAACGAGCACTGCACCGTCCTCGAGCCGCAGCCTTCGGCCTTGATATCGCGCGCCGGGTAGAATGCCCAACGCCGGGCCACCGCTCACGATGACATCGCAAGTGCCGCCTTCGTGTACGACGATGACCGCCGGATGGCCGGCGTTCACCACTTCGACGTCGCCGGTCGTGATCTCGATTTCGAGATAGACGAGCGTCGCAAAACGCGCGCTCTCGATCGTTTCGAGGAGCGCGCGATTGACCGCTTCAATCAGCCTCGTGGCGCTCGGGTGTTCCTGGTGCGCGAGGGTTTCCAGCCTCGCTTGCACGCTCGAAGCGAGCAGGCCGGCCGCGACGCCTTTGCCGGCGATGTCACCAAGCGCGAGAGCGAAACGTTCGTTTGCAAGCGGCTGCGCCACGTAGAAGTCGCCGCCGACGGCACGTGCCGGCACCGTCGATGCCGCGCAGTCGAAGCCGGGCATGACGGGCAGGACGCGCGGGAGCAGCCAGGCCTGCGTGACTGACGCGGCTGCCATCTCCCGTTCGAGATCGCTTTGTCTCGAAAGCTGCTCGCGCACGCGCGTGAGCGTGCCCGCGAGGCGGGCGCGCGTAATCGGCTTGACCAGGTAGTCGGTGGCCGCGAGAGCAAAGGCGTCAACGGCGTATTGATCGAACGCCGTCGCAAACACGATGAAGGGGCGCGGCTCCGGAAGCGCGGCCGCAAGCTCGGTTCCTCGGCCTTGCGGCATCTCGATGTCCAGAAAGACGACGTCGGGACGCGCCTCTGCAATCGCATCGCGGGCGTCCTGCGCGTTATCGGCCTCGCCGACGACTTGCACGTGGCCGGCTTCGCTGAGGAGCTGACGAAGACGCGCTCGCGCGGGTGGTTCATCGTCGACGATAAAAACGCGAAGTTCCTTCACGGGCGTTCCGTCACGAGGGTTCCTTCACAACATTCACGAGGGTTCCTTCGCGAGAGCTCCGCGAGACGGCCGGCACGGGTTTGTCGGCGACGACGAGAGGCATGTCGATTCGCGCCACTGTGGTCCCGAGCGCCTCGTCTCGTGACAGCGACAGAGTTGCCCGCTCTCCGAAATGCCCGCGCAGCCGATCGCGTACGCTGCGGAGCCCGAAGCTCTCGCCAGTTGAACGATTTGGCACGTTGTGTGGACCGGGGCCGTTGTCGCGGACATCGATGACAAGAACGTCGCCGTCGCTGCGCGCATCGACATCGATTCGTCCGGCGCCCCGCACTTGTGAGATGCCGTGCTTCACCCCGTTCTCCACAAGCGTGTGCAGCAGCATTGACGGCACCTGCGCGTGGGCGACCGCCGGTGTGGCAGTGATCGTGTACGTGAGCCGGTGGCCGAATCGCGCCTGTTCGACATCCAGATAGGCCCTGGCAAACGCCAGCTCCTGATCGAGCGGCGCCCACTCTTGTTCGGATCGTCGCAGCGTGTAGCGGAACACTTCCGCGAGCTGCTCTACCGCGGCATCAGCGCGGGTCGGATCAGTGTGAATCAGCGAGGCGATCGCATTCAGCGCGTTGAAGAGGAAGTGAGGGTTGATCTGCGCCCGGAGCGCCTTCAGTTCCGAGCGGCTCGTCTGCAGTCGAAGATCGCGTGCGACTTGATCCTGTTCCTGCCGGCGGCGTTGCAAGCGGATGTTTTCGAGCATGTAGGCAAAGACGCTCGCAAGAGAACGCAGGAGCGACATATCCTCGCTGAGAAGCGGCCGCGATTCGGAGCGCCGCACCACCGCGAATCGGACCGGCAAGCTGCTCTCCAGGGGCGCTCCAACCAATCCCACAATTGCTCCGGGGGGTGCCGGAGTGTCATCCACGAGGATCTGCACTTGCGTGTGGAACATCTCGCTCAGACGCGCTTCCGTCGCCTGAATGAGCGTCGCTTCGTCCGTCGCCGGGTGCATCGCAGACAGCACCTGCTTCACTGCCTCGACGGACGTGAACTCGCGCCCGAACCACATGCGATCGAGCCAGCGGCCGACCTGCGCGTGCAGCCATGGCAGGATCATCGCCAGCGGCAGCAGCGCAACGGCGAACAGCCACGGGCGCGCGGCGCTTGACGGCAGTTGCTCCAGCGCGCTCAGCGTCGCCGCAAGAAAACCGCCGACGACCAGCAGGCTGACGAAGAGCATTGCGGCGCGCTTGACGATCAAATCGTAGAACTCGAACCGGTTCTCGAAGTACACGGACGCGACGAGAAAGAACATGGGAAGCGCGAGCGTGACGCGATTGAGCGCTTCGACAACCAGCCGCTGCTGCCGCACGAAGATCAGCGCGAAAAACAGTGGGATCATCAGGAAAAACAACCCGATCATCGTCCGCCGCAAGCCGCGTTGCTTGGTCTCGTCGGAGGGAGAACATGGCTCCAGTCGCGCCGGCGGCTGTACGGCAACGACCGGTTTCCGCTGCAACATCAGCGCGATGCAGTAGACGCTGCAGACGGTGAAGAGCAGGCCGATGGACATGCCCGACCACGCGCCGAGAGCCTGCGGGCGTGGCAGAAGATGCAGCGCGGCGCCGAACATGTAGGCGCCTGTTGCGAGCGACGCGGCGTACATGGCACGCACCGGGCGCGTCCACCTGCGCCGCCGCTCCGCGTTCATGCACGTCGCGTCCGTTTCGTTGAGGACGTTGTGCATCACGAGCGGCGGAAACGTGTAGCTCAGAAGCACCGCAATGAGATCGGGCCACCCCTCCCACCGCGGCCGGCCGATGAGAACGCGAAACTCCACAGCGGCATGCAGCACAAACCAGATGGTGCAAATGCCGCAGAGCGTCAGCAGCACGGGATCCAAAGCCGCCCTGCGCACGTCGCCGGAAGGAGCGCGTCCCCAGACGGGCATTTGCCTGAACGCCAGCACGGTCGTCGCGCCGTAGGCATAGGCCGCGAAGATAAACAGGCACATCGAGACGAGGCTTATGGCGGTCACGGTGTCTCAACAAAGGATACGAGACTGTGCCGGTGAGATGGCCTAGGCTTGACGCGAGTGGTGGAATTGCGCGATCCAGCGGGTCCGGAGCCGCACCATCCGGTGCTGCCCCTGACTCGATTTGCGCCCGCGCCTACTGGCCATCTTCACCTCGGGCACGTTGCCAATGCCATCTACGTCTGGGGCATGGCACGCGCACGCGACGCGCGCGTCATGTTGCGCATCGAAGACCACGATCGTCAGCGCTGTCGGCCCGACTACGAACGGGCCCTGCTGGACGATCTCGAGTGGCTGGGCTTCGTGCCCGATATGTACCCGCCATTCGAGTTTCGGGCGGGCCGATGTGAAGGACGGCAAAGCGATCGTGACGCTGTGTATCGCGCAGCGCTTCGGCCACTCGTCGACTCCGGTCTGGTATTCGGTTGCGATTGCTCACGAAAGGAAGTCGGCGGCTCCGAGTATCCCGGCACCTGTCGCACTCGCGGGTTGCCACTCGCCGATGGCATCGGCTGGCGGGTGCGGATGGAGCCAGGAATCGAGCGGTTCGACGATGTGCTGATTGGCCCGCAGTCGCAGGATCCAGCGACAGAGTTCGGCGACCTTCTCGTGCGAGATCGCCTCGGCAACTGGACCTACCATTGGGCAGCGGCGACAGATGACACGTTGCAGGGAGTCACGCTCGTCATTCGCGGTGTCGACTTGCTCGATTCGACCGGCAGGCAACTGCGTCTTGCGCGGCTGCTCGGACGGCGCGACCCGCCAGTCTTCGCGCATCACCCGCTCATCATGAAGTCGGCAACGCAAAAACTCAGCAAGTCCGATCGAGACACAGGAATTCGCGATCTTCGCAAGGCCGGTTGGTCACCGCAACAACTGATTGGGCTCGCAGCGTACCGCGTCGGCCTGCAGGCGGACGACTCTGCCGCGAGTGCTGACGACGTGTCGCGCTTTTTTGTCACGCAATAGCGGATCGCCGTGCGAGCTCCGTGGCAGTATTCTTATGGGCCAACAAGGGGCTTACCTCAACAAGGAGCGTCGAAGTTGCCGGTTGTTCTCGACCATCCCGCTATTGCTCTTTTCGACCGCGCAGACTTCGAGCGCGCGTGGCAGCTTGACGACTCTGCGCCGCGTCACCGCTCGGTCGTTCGCGACACCACCATCGTTGTGTCGCGCAGTTCGCCGAACGATTTCCAGGATCGGCAGATTTATCTCTGGATCGACGATGAGGCGCTCGGGAAGATTCGATACGGTCAAGTCGTGAGCCGCACCATGGAGCCTGGACGTCACAAGGTTCGTGTCTTCAACACGCTCTTCACCCGCGAGATCGTCGTCGAGGCCGCGCCCGGCGAGAAAGTGCGGCTGAATTGCGGCACCGGCATGCCGACGGCAGGTTGGCTGATGATGATCTTCCTCCACGTGACGTACCTGCGGGTGTGGATCGAGCGTGATGGTTCCGCAGCCTGACGACAGCCTCGCGACAGCGCACTTCGCGATCACGCGCGACACACCCGACGCCCTGCAGGAACGAGCATTGGTAAGCTACGAGTGAAGGATGTTTATGACAACCACCCGAGCCTTTGCCGTGGTTCTCGCCGCGGCGACCATCGCGTGTTCTCGCCCGCCGGCCAACAACCAACAAACCACGGCGAGTGTGCAGCCGGGCGCCGCCACGACGGCGCCGGCCGCCGGCGGGACTGACGGAGCCAACCGCAAGTACCTGCTCGAGCGCATCGACGATGCCGCGGTCGTGCAGCTCTATGCCGACGGCTTTCAGTCGTTGCCGTTGAAGGAAAAGACCCTGATCTGGCATCTCTACGAGGCGGCGCTCGCCGGACGCGACATCTACCTCGATCAGAAGCATCGTGACGCGCTGGAGATGCGCGGAGTTCTCGAGCAGATCGTTGCGCATCCACAAGGGATCGATCAAGCGACACTCAGCGAGATTCAGCGGTACACCAAGCTTTACTGGATCAACAACGGACCCTACAACAACCTTACGGCCCGCAAGTTCGTGCTGAAGTGTGCCCCGGACGCCTTTGCCGCCGCAGCCAGGAAAGCCGCACAGAACGGCGCGTCGTTCACGGGGCACGAAGGCGAGTCGCTCGACGCCACACTCGCACGCCTGCAGCCGATGTTCTTCGATCCAAACGTCGATCCGATCGTCACGAACAAAACCCCCGGTCCCGGTAAGGACATCCTGCTGGCGAGCGCGAACAATCTGTATGCAGGCGGCGTCTCGATGGCGGATCTCAAGGGCTTCGTCGAGAAGAACGGTCTGAACTCGCGGCTCGTAAAGCAAACCGGCAAGCTGGTCGAGGAGGTCAACAAGATCGACGGCCGGTACGGGCCGCAGATTGCCGAGATCGTCAAACATCTCGAAGCTGCCATTCCGTTTGCCACCGATCCGATGGCCAACGCGCTCCGCGCGCTCGTGCAGTGGTATCGCACGGGGAGCGACTCGGACCGCGCGAAGTACGACATTGCCTGGGTGCAGGACAAGGCGTCTCCCGTGGACACGATCAACGGATTCATCGAGGTGTATCTCGATCCGCGCGGCATCAAAGGATCCTGGGAAGCGCTCGTGTTTTACGTGAACCAGGCCAAGACCGCGCGCATCAAGAAGCTGGCGGAAAACGCGCAGTGGTTCGAAGATCACATGCCGTGGGATCCGAAGTACCGCAAGCCCAGTGTGCAGGGCATCGTCGCGAACGCGATCGACGTTGTCGTCGAAACGGGCGATTCCGGGCCCGTCACCCCCGTCGGCATCAACTTGCCGAACGATCAGTCCATTCGCGAGCAATACGGCAGCAAGTCGGTCGCGCTGTCGAACGTGACAGACGCCTACAACCGCTCGACGCCGGGCTCCATGCGCGGCGAGTTCTCCTGGAGTCCGGAGGAGGTGAACCGCGCCACGAAGTGGGCCGACTTCAGCGCGGAGCTCACGACCGACATGCACGAGGTCATCGGTCACGCGTCGGGCCGCCAGGCCGAAGGGTTCAAGGGCACGCCGCAGGAGATGATCAAGGAGGAATTCTCGGCGCTCGAAGAAGGCCGCGCCGATCTCGTGGGCCTCTACTTCATTGCCGATCCCAAGCTCGTCGATCTCGGGATCATGTCCGCGCCCGATCAGGACGACATCGCCCGCGCCGAATATGAGTCCTACACGCGAAACGCGCTCGTGCAGCTGCGCCGCGTACGAGAGGGCTCGCAGATCGAGGAAGATCACATGCGCAATCGCCAGATGATCATCCGCTGGCTGATGGCGAACACGAAGGCCATCGAAGAGCGCACCCGCGACGGCAAGACGTATCTGGTGATGGTCGATCCCAAGGCATTTCGCGAAGGTCTTGGCCGTCTGCTCGCCGAGGTCCAGCGCATCAAGAGCGAGGGCGATTACGCGGCAGCGAAGAAGCTCTTTGCCACCTACGGCGTGCACTTCGACCCGAAATTGCGCGACCAGGTGGTGACGAGAGTCGAGAAGCTCGATCTTCCTTCGTACACGGGATTCGTGATGCCGAAACTGACTCCCGTCACCGGCAGCGACGGCAAAATCACCGACGTGCAGATTTCATATCCGATGGATCTGACCGTGCAGATGTTGGAATATTCCGGAGTTCGAAAATAGGAGGGTCGATGGTGAAAAGAATGGGATTCACGGCAGCGGTCGTCGCGGTGCTGGTGTCGGTGTCGGTGACGGCGTGGGCTCAAAACGCGAACCCGCGCTTCGGCAAGTGGAAGCTCAAGTCGGAGGCGCCCGCGCCGAGCAGCAACATCATGACCTACGAACCGTTTGGCGATAAGGGCATGAAGATCACCATTGACGCCGTCAACAGCCAGGGCGCGAAGTCGCAGTGGTGGTATACGACGAACTTCGACGGCAAGGACATGCCCATCACGGGCAATGCGGGCGCAGACATGGGCTCGGTGCGGACGATCACCGATCGCATCAACGAAATCGTCTACAAGAAAGACGGCAAGATCACGCAGGTGCTCACCAACGTCCTGTCGCCCGACAGCAACACCATCGGGATCATCTACATGCGCATGGATCCGGAGGGGAAGAAGACCACCAACGTCACGTTTGCGACGTACGAACGGATTCAGTAGCTACAAAACATGTAGGCGCCCACGAC
>DASPWV010000318.1:0-8891 GCA_035637635.1 Vicinamibacterales bacterium
TGAAAACGCGCGCCTGTACGAAGCCATTCGCGACAACGAGGAGCGCCTCGAGAGGGAAGTCCGATTTGCCCAACGCGTGCAGCTCGCGCTCCTTCCGCGCGACCTGCCGAAGAAGGTGCGTGGCGTCGACGTCGCGTGGCATTTCGATCCGGCCCGCGAGCTCGGGGGCGACCTCTATGAGTTTCAATCGCCCGAGCCGCACACGCTCGTCGTCGCTCTTGGCGACGTTTCGGGTAAAGGCGTGCCGGCCGCTCTTTACGGCGCGTTCGTTGGCGAAGTAATCCGCAGCCGGACGTTGCGCCGTCGTCTGGCGCCCGACCGCATCTCTCCCAACGCGGTACTGACGTCAATCAACCGCATCATGCACGAGCGGCAGCTCGAAGAGTATTACTGCACGCTGTGCTATGCGCTGTTCGACCTGCGGAAGCGACACGTGACGCTCAGTAATTCCGGCTTGCCGTACCCCATTCGCGCATCGGGCGATACGATCGGACAGATCGAGCTTCCCGGCCTTCCGCTCGGCTCGTTCGGCGGGTCGACCTACGACGAGATCTCCTTCGATCTGAACGCCGGTGACCTGTTCGTGTTTTGCTCTGACGGAATCTTCGAAGCCTGGGATACACAGGGCCGCGAGTTTGGTGCGGATGGCATCATCAACGCGATCGCCGGCAGTCGCGACAAAACGGCCGACGAGGTCGTGAGCGCCGTGTTCAATGCCATGCAGGCGTTCCGCGGAGGCGCGGAACAGGCCGACGATCAGACGGTCGTTGCGGTGAGGATCACCCAATAACTCAATAGTTTCCAGTTGTCAGTTTCCAGTTCAAAGTTCTAGTTATCAGTTGCCGCCGCCGAACTTCAGAACTGCCAACTAAACTTTGAACTTGCAACTGATAACTGGAAACTTCTTTTCTAATGGTGCTCGTCTACCGCGGTGGCGGCGCTCAGATAGATCCCTGTGAGCGTCATGAAGATGAACGCCTGCAGCGGACCGATGATGAGGCCGAGCATCTGAATCGGCAAGGGCACAATCAACGGCGCAATCGAGCCGATGATCAGCACGACCAGATGCTCGCCGAAGATGTTGCCGAAGAGGCGCAGCGTGAGAGACAGCACCCGTGACAGGTGACTGATCAACTCGATCGGCAGCATCAGCGGAGCCATGGCCTTGGGCACGCCCGGTGGAAATGCAAAGTGCAGCACGTAGGCGATTGGACCCTGTGCCCTGATGCCTTGCCAGTGATAGTAGAGCCACACCGTGATCGCGCACCCGAACGGCACGTTGATGTTGCTCGTGGGCGCGCCAAGGCCCGGCACCTGTCCCATGAGATTGCCGAGCAGAATGAAAATGAAGATGCCGCCGCAAAGCGCGAGATATCTGCGGCCTTTGCCGGGCCCGATGGCTGCTTCGAGCTGCGCGACGATGAACGTGGTGACGTCTTCGAGGACGATCTGGAACTTGCCGGGGTTGTCGACGCTCAATTTCGCGCGAATCACCAGACCGATGACCAGGACGATCAAGGTGACGAGGGCGCAGAACACGAGATAGTTCGGCGCCTGGATGCCGAACGGCGCCAGGAGCGCGTTTATTGCGGCGACGAGTGGGGACGGGTGCTCGAGAGTCTCCACGAACAGGAGATTGTACTAGATTTCACAAGCTCGAGCGACGCCACGGAATCACGGAACCACGGAGAAATCCCGCCACGGAACCACGGAAGCACTGAAGCAGGAATTTTGGTTCTGCATTTTGCAAGTCTTGGTGGCTGAATCAGCCCAATCGCGAAAGCAATTCTCAGTTCTCTAGATTCGGTGCTTCCGCGTTTCCGTGGCCTCGCTTCAGCCAAAAAAAGAGCCGCAGTGGCTAGCTGCGGCTTGGGGGTGACCTCGTTAGGACCGGAGCCGCGAAAGCACAGAAAATCGTTTCTGTGCTTCGGTGCTTCAGCGGCTTTCTATTCCGTGGTTCCGTACTTCAGTGGCTTATCGATCCAGATAATCGATGCTTCGCTCCCGCACGTGCAAGCCGATGGATCGGCCGCCGAGCAACGCGAAGTCGCCAACTTTCCCGGTGACGCGGACGCGCGCGCCCTTGCCCGGCGTGCGCTCGTGCTGCGACAGCACGGTGATCTCTCCGGTGCCATCGTCCACTTGATAAACCTTGAACGGCACCATGGGAATGCCCCATGACGAGGTGACGGTGCCGCGGACCGTGACGTTCCTGTCGACGTAACGACCGGGATTTGTTTTGAGCTGCGCAATCGACGCGCCGCTCGCGCATCCGGCGAGAATTGCCGCAAAGCCGAGTGCGACAATGAGACGACGAGAAAGACGGGGCATTGTCGTCTACTCCCGGCGCCGCCGAGCGGCGCCTGAATGGGCGAGTCGTTCTCGCCGTAATAACGGACGCGACGGGACTCGTGAACCTTGCGGCCGGGATGCGGCGATGCCAGCGCCTGCCTGAAGTTTGCGCACCCCGGTGAGCCCGTCGCGGCCGATCACGCAGACTTCAACAGCCATGCCACATCGGGCGCGTTCAGAAAACCGCCAGAAATCGCAACATTTCGCCGCGAGGCGGCCGCGCGCGTCCTGAGGGCCGGACAGCGCCTGAGGACAGCGGGCTCAGTACACGCGCAGGTATCTCGCCATTTCCCATGGCGACACGTGACGAATGTAGTCGTCCCATTCCTCACGCTTCGCCTCCAGGAAGTGCTGAAGGATGTGTTCGCCGAGCGTCTCCTGGATGACCGTGTCCTTCTCCAGTTCAGCGAGCGCGTCGTTCAGGTTTGCGGGCAAATCGTCAATGCGCAGGTGGCGCCGCTCGCGGTGACTCATCTTGTAGATGTTCTTGTTCACCGGGGGCCCGGGATCGAGCTGGCGATCGATCCCGTCAAGTCCCGCACGCAACATTACTGCGAGGGCGAGATATGGGTTGCACGATGGGTCTGGCATGCGGAGCTCGATTCGCGTGCCGACGCCGCGTGTCGCCGGAACGCGTACGAGAGGGCTGCGATTCTTCTCGGACCACGCAATTGCCGTCGGCGCTTCGTACCCGGGCACGAGACGTTTGTAGGAGTTCACGAGCGGGTTGGTAATTGCGCAGAAACCTTTCGCATGCTCCAGCAAACCGGCGATGTACTGCAGACAAGTCGCGCTCAGTTGCCACTGACCCTCTTTCGCGTAAAAGGCATTTTGCGCACCGCGGAAGAGCGACTGATGTGTATGCATCCCCGAGCCGTTCAACCCGAAGATTGGCTTCGGCATGAAGGTCGCGTGGAGATCGTTTCTCAGCGCGACGTTCTTGACGACGAACCGGAACGTGCTGATGTTGTCGGCCGTTGCCAACACATCGTCATAGCGAAAGTCGATTTCGTGCTGACCGGGGGCCACTTCGTGGTGCGCGGCTTCCACTTGAAATCCCATTTGTTCGAGCGCCAGCACGATTTCACGGCGGACATCCTCGCCGAGATCGACCGGGGCAAGATCGAAATAGCCTGCGGCGTCGTGCGTCTCGGTTGTGGGCTGGCCGTCCCGCCGCTGAAAGAGAAAGAACTCGGCTTCAGGACCGGCCTTCATGGTGAAACCACGATCGCCGCCCATCCGAATGACGTTTTTCAGTGTCGTACGGGGACAACCGGCAAACGGCGTCCCGTCCGGATTGGCGATGTCGCAAATGATGCGGCCCACGCGCGCGCCGTGTTGGTCGGTCCACGGGAACACCTGAAAGGTCGCGAGGTCCGGCTTGAGGTACATGTCGGACTCTTCGATCCGCACGAACCCCTCGATGGACGAGCCGTCGAACATGATGTGGCCGTCCAGAGCCTCACTGAACTGACTATCGGGGACCTCGACGTTTTTGATGACGCCGAGGATGTCGGTGAACTGGAGACGAAGAAATTTGACGCGCTCGTTATCCGCGCGTTCGAGGATGGTCGCTTTCGCGTCGGCCACCGGTTGATTCTAAAGGCAACCCGCCCCGCGCTCCTGCCAACCGTGGGGCGGTCCGCGTCGTCTGACACCAATGGACGGAGGAGTTGCCTCATGAGAAAGGTTCGATTTGCGATTTTTGCCGCGCTGTTGGCTGCCGGTGTCGCCCTGGCGGTCGGAACGCTCGTCGCCCAGTCGGGCGCGCCCGCGCCGCAGGTGGCACCCGCGCCTCGGCCCGCACCCGACGCGCGCGGACGGGTGTTGATGCTCGATGGCCGCGGCAGCCAGATCGGCGTGATGGTGGACGATTTGACCGCCGCCGACCTGAAAAGTCTCAGCGGCGTTATGAGCGGAATCCGCATTCGGGAAGTGGACGCCGATAGCCCGGCGGCCAAGTCGGGACTGAAGGAAGGCGATGTCGTCGTCGAATTCGATGGCGAGCGGATCCGGAGCGCCCGGCAGTTCTCACGCCTCGTGGAGGAGACCCCGGGTGGACGACCGGTCAAATTGACCATCGTCCGGAGCGGCCAGCGCCAGACGCTCGACGTCACTCCCGAGGACCAGGCCTTTGGCTGGAGCGTCGACGGCGATCGCATCGGTCGCGAGATTGCGCGGGGCATGCGAGAGATAGGACCGCGGCTGCGCGAGATCGAGCCACGGTTCCGAGAGATGGAACCGCGGTTGCGCGAACTCGAACCGCGCCTCCGCGAGTTCCGTTTCGACGGCCCGGGGTTCGATTTCAACTTCGACGACATGCTGCCCGGCGCGCGCAGCCGGCTGGGCGTGCAGATTGAATCGCTGACGCCGCAGCTCGCAGAGTATTTCGGCGCCAAAGACGGGGGCGTGCTCGTCTCGAGCGTCACGAAAGACTCGCCGGCGGAAAAAGCAGGTTTGAAGGCCGGCGATGTCATCACGTCGGTCAACGGCGATCGTGTCCGCGACTACGACGACCTCATCAACGAGCTGCGCGACAAGTCGGGCGAGATCACGCTGGGCGTGGTTCGCGACAAAAAAGACACGACAGTCAAGGCGACGATCGACCAGAGGGAATCGCGGCCGCGTCGGCCGTTCCGGCCCGCGTGATTAGCCGCAGATAGTCACAGATGGCCGCAGATAAAACCGAAATTATCTGTGGCTTTATCCAGCCTTATCTGCGGCTCTATCCGGTATTATCTGCGGCTATCTGCGGCTATCTGTGGTTATCTGCCGCTATCTGTGGCTTGTCGGCGGTTTCCGACGGCCTCGCCGCAATCAGCGCGCCGAGCTCCGCGGCGATGAGGCGTGCGATCACGACTTTCGCGTCGTCGACGGCCACATCGGGCTTCAATTCCGCGGCAAGAACGCCGGCGGCGCCACGCGGGGACGGGAGCGGAACCGCAAGAGAGGCGGCGGCAGTCGCGGTGGCTGCGCTCGTTCGAGAGTCGTTTTCGCGAAACGCCCGGGCGGTGACGTTGTCACCGTCTGCTGGAATCGTCCCCAGCCGCGTGATGAGCCGTTTGTCGTAACCTGAAATCACTGCCGCTTCCAGCGCTGTCCGATCCGAGGTGCTCATCCACACGATGATGCCGCGAGCGTTCAGCAGGCCGCGCGCGCTCTCGAGAAGATGCTCCATTTCTGCCGTGTCTTCTGTAGCGGCGAGATCGCTGCAGAGTCGGGCGACATCAGACGCGCGCGAGATCGACAGACCCGTTGCGGCGGGTGAGGAAGCAACCACAGCCGGCTCGTCGCGCGCGCGCGCCGCCTCACGCACCGGAGTCTCAGCGACGCGAGTCTGTGCTGGTACGCCCGCGGTCGTGTGTCGAGCGACCGGCACCAGCAACAGCAGCGCGAATACCAGAATGCCCGCCGCCCCGGCGGCCAGCAACATCTGCTCCTTCCGGACGGCGGCTTGGCGCTCGGACGAAACCTTCGCCAGTTGGTCGGCGTTCCGCGCAATCTGCAGCCGCAGCCCGTCGAGGAGATCGCGTCCTTCGTTGAAAATCACTTCGGCCGCCAGCAACGGCTCTTCGTGTCGCGCGTATTCGCGCGCGCGCTGTTCGGCAGCCGACAATCTGTCGCAGGTATCGAGCGCTCCAGAGATCGAGCTCCCGTTGGCGTTGGAGGCGGCATCGAGCTCCAACAGAGATGTCCGAAGCTTGTCCAGGAGTTGTGCTGCGCGTGCGGTCCAGAAGGCGTAACTTTGTCCCGGCGCTACGTACGCGTGCAGCGCGGCCCGTAACTCCTCTGTCCTTGCGATCGCCGTCTGCGCGGCGGAGTCGGTATTCCGCCCTGCGACAACGTCTCCGGCAAGAAGCTGTTCGTCCTGCACGATGCGATACGCAGCGGCGGCCGCCGCTCCAATCGCGAGTACGGCAAGCAGGAAGCGAATCCAGCGATTCGTCAACTTGACGAAAGAATAGCAGAAGGCGCTGCCGATCGAGCGCTTAGAAAACGGGCAAGTAGTCCTGCAGATAGCGCGCGATGATCGTGAAGTTGTTCGTGAAGATCAGCACTCCGATCGCCACCATCAACGCGCCTGAGACGACTTCAATCGCATGGTAGTGGCGCCGGATGCGAGCGAACGCCGCGAAGAAGCGGTCGATGGCGAGCGTCGTCAGCAAAAACGGAATGGCGAGGCCTGCTGAATAGATTGCCAGAAGCCGGACACCCTGGCCGACAGTCTCCTGCGCGCCCGCTATGGCGAGAATCGCCGCGAGAATCGGTCCGATGCACGGCGTCCAGCCAAACGCGAACGCAATCCCGACGAGCATCGCGCCAATCGCGCCGGCGGGACGATTGGCCTGCTGAAACCGTTTCTCCTGATAGAGCCACCCGATCTTCAGGATGCCCATCGTGTGAAGGCCGAAGATGATGATCACGATGCCGGCGATTTTGCCGAGAAGGGTCAGCTTCGATAGAACGAGCTGACCGACTGCCGTCGCGGTGGCGCCAAGGACGATAAACACCAGCGAAAACCCGAGGACGAAAAACAGCGACGTAAACAGCATGTGGCGCCGTACCGGCGCGGTTGCCGCGCGCGATTGGCCAGCACCCCGCATGTCCTCGAGCGACACGCCGGAGATGAACGACAGATAGCCGGGAATGAGCGGCAGCACGCACGGCGAGATGAAGCTCAACACTCCTGCGAGAAACGCAGCAACAGCCGGCGCAGAGGTGAACAGGTTTTCCATCTAGTCGGAAGTTCGCGAAATCTCTTCGTTGACGAGCCGCAACGAAATAACTGACGGCGCCGGTGTTCCTTCCATCTGCACGTTGTGGCCTTTGACGGGCGGCGCGTCCTGGAACATCAGGTTCCATTTCCAACGTTCCATGGGATTACTGGCCTGCAGCCAGTGCCGGAGCGGAAGCGGCCGATTGAAAACCTGTCCAGCGAGCTCCGCGTAAGACGGCACGTTCGCCATCGCCAGGGCGATGTCGACGCGGACCTGCTGCGAGCTCGTATACGTAAATGGCAGTCCGAGCGCTGCGGCGACGCTTGTGAGGATTTGCCAATCGTCCACAGCCTCGCCGGGAGGATTCAACACACGCGAGGCAGCCTGGAGCATGCCATTCTCGTTCGTGTACGTCGCGTCCTTTTCCACCCACGCCGCGCCTGGCAGGACGACATCCGCAACGCCGGCCAGCTCGGTCGCGAGCACCCCCTGATAGATGACCACGGGGATCGTCCCGTTTCGCTTCGCCTCGATGAGCCACGTCACATCGCCGAGCGAGCCATCGGGGCCGGGGTCCACGATGTAGACGACGGAGACATGGCGTTGCTCGACGGCGGCGCGAAGCAATGACAGGTCCGCCTCGCCCTCGTTGCCCGCGCCAACCGCGAGACCGAAATCCCCCGCGCCGGCGACGTTTGGCGCATCTGTGGCTGGAACGCGGAACTTCGTGTCAGGAGGCTGGCGCTTCGCCGATCGACGCCAGCCCACGTGCACGTGATCCGCGCCGCCATCGCCTTTGAGAGATGTCGCCATCTTCTTCAGCAGAAAGAGCTCCTCGTGCGAGGCGTGCGCCGAAGTCAGGAAGCGAACCGAGGCAGCGTCTCGACGACCGGCCGCCTCGAGCAGATCTCTCGTGCGAATCAACGCGTCCTTCCAATTGACCACCTGCTGAACGCCGTCGCGCGAGAGCAGAAGGGGCTTGCGATTGCGCTGCTCGCTCTCCACCCACGTGTACTGGAAGCGGCCGATATCGCACATCCAGAATCCGTTCACCGTCTCGTTGTATCGAGGTGTGATCCGCACGAGGCGCGATCCTTTGGCCCATTCAGGTTTCGCTTTGATCCATCCGGTCGTGTTGCAGCCCTTTGCGCAGAGGGTGCAGATCGTATCGACAGCCGTTGGATTGTCCCAAGGTCTCGAGCGGAATCGATACTGGCGTGTCGTAATCGCGCCAACGGGGCAGACGTCCATCAGATTGCCGGAGAGCAACGAGTGGACGCCCTGTTCGTTGAACGTCGCGATCTCGCTGCCGTTTCCTCGATCCACGATGCCGATTTGGGCGTCGCCGTCGACCTCGCGCATGAAGCGGATGCACCGCGTGCAGAGAATGCAGCGGTTCCGGTTCAGCATCAACGTCGGACCAAAGTCGACGTCCGCGCGCACACCTTCGCCATCGAAGACACGCCGGGGAAAGTCCATGCGGCTTTGCGCGTTGCCGAACGAGTAGGAGAAGTCCTGCAGCGGGCACTCGCCCCCCTTGTCGCAGACGGGGCAGTCGAGCGGATGGTTGATGAGCAGGAATTCGAACACCCCCGCGCGTGCTTCGACCGATTCCGTGTCCGTCGTGTGCACCACCATACCCTCGGCGACCGGCGTCGAGCACGACGTCTGCAGCTTCGGCATCTTCTCGATCTTCACGAGGCACACGCGACAGGACGCGTCGATGGCAAGTCCCGGGTGATAGCAGTAATAGGGAACCTGGATGCCTGCCTCGATGGCAGCCTGCAGCACCGTCGTGCCCTTGGCGACAGAGACTGGGCG
>DASPWV010000319.1:0-8199 GCA_035637635.1 Vicinamibacterales bacterium
CGCTCGTACTCGTTGGCCGGCAGCATGTCGCTCTGGGCCAGCTCGAGCCCGCAGCCGACCGGCACCAGCATGAAAATGTGCAGGGCGTCGCATCCGAGATGCATCGCGAGGTTCAACAGATCGGGCAGCTCCGAGACGTTGTGTCTGGCGACTGTCGAGTTGATTTGAACCGAAATGCCCCTCGCGCGCAGGTTGCCAATGCCTCGCAGCGCACCCTTCCAGGCGCCGGCGGCGCCGCGAAAGCGATCGTGCGTGCTCTCGAGCGCCCCGTCGAGGCTGATCGACACGCGCGAAATGCCTGCCTCTTCGATCTGCCTTGCGACGTCTCCATCGACCAGCGTGCCGTTGGTCGCAAGCGCCATCCGAAAGCCGAGCGACTTGCCGTAGCGCGCGAGATCGAAAATGTCAGGCCGGAAGAGTGGCTCGCCTCCCGAGATGATGAACACCGGCCGCGCCGTCTCGGCGATGCCATCCATCAACGCCATGGCTTCCGCAGTGGTCAGATCGAGCGGACCCAATCCTTTCTGCGGCACCGCGCGGCAATGCTTGCACTCGAGATTGCATGCCTTGGTGCTTTCCCAGAAGACGAGCCGGAGCGGCGGCGGCGCCGCCGCGTGGCTGCGCACCACTGGCGCCGCGGTCTCAATTTGAAGGCGGTGCGGAGGGGGGCACCCGGTCATGTACGTCCTCATTCCCTACCACAAGTAAGTCAGCCGCACGATTCCTGTGTGCGCCGTGAATGGACGATAGATGTAGCCAAGGAGCAGCGTGCTCGTCGGAACCACTGGCACTCCCGGCTGCACGGCTGGCAGCGCGATGTCAGTCAGCGTCAACTCGCCGAGCGCGAAGTCCTCCGTGTTGTAATCCTCGTACCAGTAGCTCGCGCCCAGACGCAGCCGATTGGTCAAGCGATGGGTGACGTCCACCGTTCCACGAAACAGCTCGTTCAGGACCGGCGCGAGCTGCGACGGCGCCGGCAACGTCGTCTGCGGCGCAAGCAGATACGTGTAGGTATCCTTCACATCGCTCCAATTGATCGTCAAGCGCACATCCGTTTTCGGCGCGACTGCCGCGAGGTCGACCACGGCGTCGATGTTGCTGACCTTTCCCGCATAGTCGGTGAACCAGTTGCGCCTGGGATCGGTAAACTGATCGCCGGGGCTGGCGGTGCGTGACGCACTGAGGGTCCCGTACCGCTCCCACGCGTACGTGAGGTTCACGCCGACGCGATCGCTCGGCAGAAAGTCGACGCCGGCCGAATACTGATTGCTGTCGACGTCCCGCAAGCCGAATTCGGACTCCGGATAGTCTTCTCGCGCAACGGCCGCGCTTGCATTGAAACCGAGTGTCGAGATCGGCATCACGGTGGCGATGAGCGTAAAACGCTTCCGATCGCGATCGGCGATGTCGAAGTGGCGCATGCCTGGCTGCTCGCCGATGTCGATGAGCAGCTCCTCGTCGAGCGCTTTGCCTGTGCGCACCGAATTCTCGAAGAGTGCCCGGAGGGTCACATAGCGGTTTCCTGTCGAATCGGCAGACACCCGGAACGTGTTTTCGTTCGTCTTCTCGAAGATGCGGAAGGTCCGATCGGAAATGGCGCTGCCGTAGCCGACTTTGATGGACGTGAACGGCAGGCCGCTGAACGTGCCGTCGACGTCGAAGTTCTCCCGCTTGACGCTGTAGAACTCGGGCGGCTCCGCAGCCGACGCGTCGTCCAGCACACCATCGAAGCGTACGCGCCCGAACATCTCGAAGGGTGGCGTCCGATTGTCGAGGTCGTTGTAGCGGTAGCGCGCGTTGACCATAAACGGCCGGAACGGCCGCGCCACGTAGAGCACGTTGAACATGGTGTTGCGAATCTCCGCCTCGGCCGTCGGACGCGCGAGCGGTACCACGGGAATGAGCGAGTTGATCGTGTGCGGCAGCAGCGCTTCGTTCTGTTTCGACGCGCCAACAGCCAGGTACGCCGTCAAACGGCCGCGCGCAGGCGTGCTGAACGATCCGGTTCCATGCACGTACTGCATAGTGTTGTCGGGCCAGAGGGCCATCCGCGCCTGCGCCGGCCCGCGGCCATCGCTATACGCACTGGAGTACGAAGGCGAGTCCGTGATCTTCAACGGGTTGTCCCAGATCATCGCGTCGACGTTGTTGTTGAACCACGATCCGTCCCAGCCGATGCTCACGAGGGCGTCGCGATTGGCCCACTCGAGCGAGGCTTTCGCGTCCGTCGTCCGCTGGTCGATTGGCGCGGGCAGTTCGATGTCGTTGCTGAATCCGAACGACGCGCCGTACGGAATCGCGCCGTTACGACGCGTATTGGTCACGTTGAATTTCAGATCCAGATCGCGATTCGCCGTGTAGACGAAATCAAACTGGCCAATATCGCGTCGCGTGCGAAGGTCGAACTGAGTCGCAGAGCCCACGAAATCTCGGATGGTCGTCGTGCCGGCCTGATTGCTCGCCTGCATCGCGTCTGGCAGCCGGAACACGCCGGGGCTGACTTCGCTATACAGCGTTCGTGTATCAGAGCTGATGAACAGCGGGATCTGATTCCAGTCGAAGAACGCTTTCACCTTGCCGACGAGTCGATAGTCGGCGGTGAAGCGCTGGTCGCGATAACCGGGTTTGACGGCCGCGGCTCGGAGGGTCCACGTCTCGTCGCGTCGATTGAGCAACACGTTGTCGGCCAACGGGCCATCGCGAAGGTCGCGGTACCGCTGGAAGCGAGCTGAGTCGCCGGTCACGCTCGAGAACTGGCCGCCAAAATCGATGTTGCCGTACGCCTTGCCGCTGAGCGACGAGATCGCCTGCTCCCGCCCGTCGGTCGGCTTTGGCAGCGTCGCTTGTGCGAAGGCCGTCACCGCGCAGGTCAGCACCAGAGCGCTGCTGAATGAAACCACACGTGTGCGCGTCATGGTTGGCCTCCTACCGGGTCAGGAAATTACCAGATGGGTGATTCGAGCCGTGAATCTGCGCATGACAGCTGACGCAGCTTCGCCCGAACACCCGGTTGCTGGTGGCCAGTTGTGTTTTGTCGTAGATCGTGGCCGGATGCCGCGTGGATACGTGGCACCGCTGGCAGAGGAACGGCGCCTTTGCCACGAGCATCCGCTCGTTGGACGAGCCGTGCGGATCGTGGCAGGTCACACAGCTCTCGCGCACCGGCGCATGCTCCCAGAGGGTCGGTCCGCGCTTCTCTGCATGGCAGGTCGTGCAGGTCTCGTTGATGGTGAAGCCCGCGCGCAGCAGCCGCACGTTCTTCGATCCGTGCACGTTGTGACACGACATGCATTCCAGCTTGCCCTCGCGAACCGGCATGTGTCCGGATCGATCCAGCTTGTTGGCTTTGTCGACGTGGCACTTGGCACAGAGCAGGATCTGAGTTTTTGCTTTCAGGAATCCCTTTTCAGACTGCGGCTGGTGAACGCTGTGGCAGGTCGTGCATGCGAGGTTGCGCGATTCGTGCTGACTGCCCTTCCACATCGCGTGCTCGCCGCGGTTATGACAAGTGGTACAGGTGTCGTTGACATCCCGTGCGGACATCTTCGTGAACATCCGCGGTTTGACGCTCGTGGGATCTTGCACATGCGCTTCACCGGGACCGTGACAGCTCTCGCACCCCTCCTTCGCCATGGGCGTACGCGGGTCTTTCGCAAACGCGTGCTTCGTACGATTGATCGACGCGTCGAATCCTTCGTGACACGTGACGCAGACCTCCGCGCCGGCGTACCCCTGTTGAAGTTGCGGGCCTTTCGATTTGGGGTCGCTGGCACTGGCTATGGCGGGCAGTCCAAGCCACACGAGCAACCACACGCCAAACGCCGTTCCAACTAGACGACGTCTCATTGGCCGACTCCCTCGTGAATGACGATGAAAAATGACATATGCGGACCGACGTCTGAATCGCCGGCAGACCGGCGGTTGAACGTCGGTCACCCGGCTGCAAGGAAAGTACCGCGAGCTCAACTCACCTTGAAGAGATCAATGACAGCGCGAACCAGCAGGGGCGATTCGTGATTCGTGAGCGCGTGTGCGGGTGGCGCGGCGATCGCGCGCACCACCTGCGCCGTGATTTCGTCTACCGCTGCGCGTTCTTCCGTAGTCATCGCGGAGATTTTCCCGCGCAGGCGGAACATTTCGGCGCGACGGATATCGTCAAATTGGCTTTGCAAGGCCGATGCGGCCATCTGTCCACTCATAGGTCACTTCAGGGTGAGGAGATAGGCAACGAGCGCGTCGAAGTCGGCTGGAGGCAGCGTCTTGAACGACTTCATCGGCAACGCGAGCTTCTTGCCCTCTTTCTCCGCGGCCGCTTTGGCGTCGGTCAGGTAACCCTTGATGTATTCGGCGTTGTGCTTCCCGACTTCGTCGAGCGGGAATTTCTTGTTGCCAACGCCGGCAATGGAGTGACACACGGAGCACTTGTTGTCTGCGAACACCTTTTGCCCCGCGTCGTTCTTGCCTTGCGCGGCGGCGGGCGCAGCAATCGCCAGCACGAAGATCAGCACGAAGAATGGCGAGAACACACGCATATGCGGTCCTTTCTCTGAAGTTGCTGGGCATCGACGCAGCAGACACGTCAACGCGATGTTCTGCAGCATTGGCAAAGCGAGTGCCACCGAGCAGCACGGTCACTCACCGCATCAAGGCCCGCCAACGCACACGTTTTTGAGAAAGCGTGCCGGCATCGGCGGTGCCCGTCCCTACAACGCACGAGATTTTTCCCACTACTGTGAAAAATCCCCCAGTCGTCAGTCTCCAGTCGCCTGGATCGGAATTGACGCCACACACGGGCCACAGAGGCACAGAAACACCGAGAAATTCTTTTCAAGACTGTCTCTGTAAGTCGGTCTCTCGGTGTCTCCGTGGCTTCGTTCGTTGTTGGTTCGTGGTTCTTCGCTCTTCGTTCTTCGTTAGTCGTTCAGACGTGGCACGAACGCTGCTATCCCGCGTACTCGACGTCGCCATGAGTCGCCGATTCGCGTTGTCACTCGCGGTTGTCACGATGGGGCTGTTGGCAAGCAGCACGACGACGCTCAGCCAGGCGCCAGAGAAACCGGGTGCGCGCCTGGAGACGCCTCCACCGCCGTTTTCGGAAGGCATCTTTCCCTGCTCGGTGTGCCACGGCGAGATGCCGCCGAACCGCGTGCGACGGCAGCTCACCGATATGCACACCGACATCGTGCTCAAGCACGACGAGCAACATCGGTGGTGCCTCGATTGCCACGACGCCGACAATCGCGATTTCCTGCACCTGGCCAATGGTGACCGCGTGCCGTTCGAAGAGTCGTATCGCGTGTGTGGCCAGTGCCACGGCGAGAAGTATCGCGACTGGCAGGCCGGCGTCCACGGACGCCGCACCGGCGAGTGGAACGGGCATAAGAGCTATCTGCTCTGTCCGCATTGCCATAACCCGCACCAGCCACGTTTCAAAGCGCTCGCACCGAAACCGGCGCCGAAGCCGCCCATGCGGCCGGGACACTGAACCATCAGGAGGCATGGTGGAGAACCGCACGAAGACGCCCGCCGCTGTCAGCCGCCGCCAGTTTGCCTCCTGCACCGCGGCGGCAGCGGCGGGCTTTCTGATGACCGCCTGCGGTCCCCAGCGGCTGTACGAGGTGCCGCGCGCGCGCCTTCGCACGGTGATCGACGAAATGGAGCGCGAATACAGCGCGAAGTACGGCAAGCACGTGACCGTCGGCGACACTCCGCCGATGGAAGGCGTCCTGTTTGCGCAGGCGCTCGACATCTCACGCTGCGTCGGCTGCCGCCGCTGCGTGTACGCGTGCGTCGCAGAAAACAATCAGTCGCGCGATCCGCAGATTCACTGGATTCGCGTGCTTTCGATGGACAAGGAGCGCGGCGTCGATTTCACCGACGCCGACGCGTACTACAATCCGGAAACCGTTCCAGAAGAGGGCCGCTTCTACGTGCCCGTGGCGTGTCAGCACTGTCGCAATGCGCCCTGCACCAAGGTGTGCCCAACCGGCGCGACATGGATCGAGCCGGACGGCATCGTCGTCATCGATTACGACTGGTGCATCGGATGCCGCTGCTGCATGGCGGCGTGTCCGTACGGCGCGCGGCACTTCAACTGGGGCGAGCCGTCGGTGCCGGTTGAAGAGATCAACACGAGCACGCACTATCTTGGCAACCGTCCGCGCAAGAAGGGCGTCGTCGAGAAGTGCACCTTCTGCATTCAACGCGTGCGCAATGGACGCTACCCCGCGTGCGTGGAGGCGTGTCCGGTGGGCGCGCGCAAGTTCGGCAACCTGCTCGACCCCGAGAGCGAGATCCGGTACATCATCGAGCACAAGCGCGTGCTCATCCTCAAAGAAGAGCTCAACACGATGCCGAAGTTCTTCTACTTCTACGGAACGTGAGGCCAGGAATGTCAACGCTTCGCGGAGTGGTGAACTTCCTGAGGGCCGCCGCACGCACGGTGGCGCACGGCAACCGGTTGTATTGGGCCTGGCTTGCGCTGCTGCTGGTGTTCATGACCTCGGGTGTCGCGGCGTACGCGGAGCAGATGTCGTCGGGCCTGATCCTCACCGGAATGCGCGACCAAGTGAGCTGGGGCTTCTACATCGGCAACTTCACGTTTCTCGTCGGCGTCGCCGCCGCCGCGGTGGTGCTCGTCGTGCCCGCCTACGTGTATGACTGGGGACCGATTCGGGAGATTGTGATTTTCGGCGAGCTCCTGGCCATCAGCGCGCTCGTGATGTGCAGCATGTTCGTGCTGATCGACATTGGACGTCCCGATCGCGTGTGGCATCTGATACCTGGGATCGGGCACCTGAACTTCCCGCGATCGATTCTGGCGTGGGACGTCCTCGTGCTGAATTGCTACTTCGCGGTCAACTTCATCGTCGTCACGCACATCCTTTATCGAGCGTACACCGGCCGCCACTACGTGAAACGTTTTGTCGTCCCTCTCGTGTTGCTGTCGATTCCGATGGCTGTCGGCATCCATACCGTCACAGCGTTTCTGTACAACGGCCTTGCGGCACGCCCCTACTGGAACTCGTCGATCCTCGCGCCGCAATTCCTCGCGTCCGCATTCTGCTCGGGACCAGCCATTCTTCTCATCGTGTTGCAGCTCCTGCGGCGGCTGACGCGGTTCGAGATTCAGGATCAAGCGATTTGGAAGATCGCCGAGCTCATGGCGTATGCGATGTTCCTGAACCTTTTCCTCCACGGCGCTGAAGTCTTCAAGGAGTACTACTCGAACACGCAGCATCTGCTGTTCACCCGATACTGGTGGGAAGGCTTGAACGGTCATGACAGGCTGGTGCCGTATGCGTGGACAGCGCTGGGGCTGAACCTGAGCGCCTTCGTCCTGTTCATCTGGCCCGCCGCGCGGCGCAATGCCGTTCTGCTCAACGTCGGGTGCATTGCGACCTACGCAGGTTGCTACATCGAAAAAGGGATGGGGCTCATCATCCCCGGATTCACGCCGGATACGCTTGGCGAAATCTACGAATACGTGCCCACGTCGACGGAGCTGCGCGTAGCGGCCGGCGTCTTCGCGACCGGTTTCCTCGTGTTCACCTTCCTCCTGAAAATTGCTGTGCCCATCACGCTTGGCGAGCTCGCGTCGGAGACCCGGCGGGAGAGAGCGCCGGTTTAAGCCTTCGCAGTCGGAACTGAATCATCCCAACCGCCCTGTTCGCGCGCGTCGAGACGCACGGAGAAACCCGGGTCGGCTGTAATCCGTTCAGGTAAAGTCCATCCATCCGACCCGCATCGTCATACCATCAGAAGTGAGCTCAGGAGGCGGCCGCGATGTGGCGGCACGCTGCACCAGGGATGCAAATGGTTTACGGCAAATGCCTCATCCTGCTGACGCTGCTCGGATTGATGACGACCCCGAGGGGGTTGGCACAGTCGCGCCAGACGGTTGCGATTCGCGGCCACGAACAAACGCTGTACACCTACGGCACTCCGCAAGGCGCGCCGGTGATCGTCTCGAGCGGCGACGGAGGCTGGATCCACCTCGGACCACATGTCGCGGAGTTTTTGAGTCAGCAGGGGTACTTCGTGATCGGATTCGACGTGAGGCGCTACCTCGAAAGCTTCACGACGCCAGGTGCGACCCTGCGGACGGAGGACGAGCCCGGTGACTACCGCGTGCTGACGGAAGTCGCCAGAACAGCGACCGGCAGGAAGGCGATTCTGATCGGCGTCTCGGAAGGCGCT
>DASPWV010000320.1:0-4661 GCA_035637635.1 Vicinamibacterales bacterium
ATGACGTCGACGGCTCGATGGGAGGACCGCTCAAGAAAGACAAGATCTGGTGGTTTGGTTCGGCCCGCGTCTACTCGTTCACCGGACTCCTCGCGAACCAGTTCTTCCTCGACGGCTCGCAGAGCTTCGATTTCGTGCGCAGAAGCGAGTACTTCGGCAAAGGGACGTGGCAGGTGAACAAAAGCAACCGCCTGACACTGATGCTGACTCACGAGCTGAGCTTGAGACCGTATCGTCGCGAGGGCGCGACATTCGTGCAGCCGGAGGCGGCCAACTACAACATCACCGTTGGAACGAAGCCGTTCAACCGTTTGCTCGGCGGAACGTGGATGGGGACTCATGGCAACGGGTGGCTCTACGAAGCGACGCTGGCGCATTCGGTGATCGCGTACGACGAGAGGTACCGCCCGGAGGTGGGTGACAATGACGTGGCTCGTCTCGACATCGTCACGTCCGTGCTCTACAGCGCGCCAATCCGAATCCGGCGGGCCGACACGTTCCGGAAGTCGTTCACGGGTTCGATCACGCGCGTGGGGAATTGGTACGGGAGCCACGAGCTCAAGGTCGGCGCGCAGATGGACAGCGGCGCGTACGAAACATTGCGCGTGAATCACGGCGACATCGTGCTCCGGTTCCGCAGCGGCGTGCCCGATTCGGTCGATCTCATCAACACTCCCGTGGCCACTAACAACACCACCCGCAATGCCGGCCTCTACATCCAGGATTCGTGGACGGCCGCCAACCGTTTCACGGTGAACGCGGGGCTGCGTTACGACGACGTGGACATCGCGATCGGAGACCAGGTTGCGGCGGCAGGTACGTGGGTGCCGGAGCGCCGAACGGCGCGCACGGACGTCCAGCGCTGGAAGAGCGTGGTGCCGAGACTGGGCGTGGCGTACGACCTCTTCGGAACCGGCCGCACGGTGTTGAAGGGCAGCTTCAGCAAGTACATGGGTGTGGAGGCGACCGGTCTGGCGGAGAGTGTGAACCCCCTGTTCTTCAGCACCAACCGCTGCGCCTGGACCGATACCAACGCAGATCTTTACGCGCAGGCCTCCGAGATCAGCCGATGCGAAGGATTCACGGGCGGTGCGACGACCAGGATTGATGCCGATTTGCGGCGTCCGTTCAACCGTGAGTACAGTCTCGGCGTTCAGCATCAGCTCGCCGCGGATATCGGTGTGGCTGTGACGTACTATCGGCGCGAGAATCGCGATTCCAGAGCAACCAGGAACCTCGCCGTGCCGTACGACAGCTACGTCCCCGTCGTCATCGGCAACCCGCTGAACAATCAGCCGCTGACGATCTACAACCAGAGTCCGGCGACTGCTGGCCGTCAGGACAACGTGCTGACGAACGATTCCAAGCTTGACAACGACTACAACGGCATCGAGTTCGCGATCACGCGGCGATTCTCGCCGCAGGCGTACTTCATGGCTGGCTACCATTACGGCAAGAACCTCGGCTGGATCTCCTCGGCCGAGCTCAACGATCCGAACAACGATATCTTCGCCGAGGGCGCCGTTCGCGATGACGAGCCGCATCAGTTCAAGCTCTCGGGCGCATACCTGCTGCCGGCGAAGATCGCGGTCAGCGGCTCGTTCATCACCAATTCGGGACACCCGCGCGTCCGGACGCTCAATGTCGGCAGGGCGCTCGTTCCCACACTGACGCGAGCCACACAGACGGTGCGCCTCGAGCGCAACGACGACAACCGCTATGACAAGTGGTTGATGCTGGATCTGCGTTTAGGACGCTCGTTCAGCGTTGGACGATCCAAATTCGAGCCGTTCGTGGACGTGTATAACGTGCTCAACTCCAATACCGTGCTGACCGAGGTCACGACGATTGGGACAAGTCTTGGACGAGTGTCGGAGACGATCAATCCGCGCCTGGTCAGGCTGGGCGGGAAACTGAATTTCTAAACTTCGAATAACGTCCACGATCGAACAGGTCACGCCGCGAATGTCTACTCGTCGTCGATCGCGCGGGACCACGCGGCGAACCTTTCTCCGTGCGGTTCCCTCCACCCTGGCGGCAGCAGGAGCCGCGCGCCACGTGCCTGCGGCGGCGAACCAGGCCGCGGCGAATCAGGCTGCACCGAGCCAACCCGACGCGATCTCGACCGCCACACTGAGGCATGGCGAGCAGCTGGCGGGCTTGACGTTCACCGAGTCGGAAGAGGAGTCGATGCTCGGCCTCGTGAGGAGCAACCGCGACTTCTTCGAAGCACTGCGGCGTGTGCCCGTGCCGGCGGATACCGAGCCCGTTTTCGGCTTTCATGTGCCGATTCCCGCAAGCGCGCGCCGTGCGAACACGGCGCGTGGCAACGAAGCAATGCCGCCGGCAAAACCGAGGAGTCCGGCGCGATCGGTGGAGGTGCGCGCGCCGATAGAGACGTTGGCGTTCAAATCGGTGACCGTGCTGGCCGAAATCATCCGGTCCAGACAGGTGACGTCGACAGCGCTGACCAACATGTATCTCGAGCGGTTGAAGACGCACGGGCGCCGCCTCGAGGCTGTCATCACCTTGACCGAAGATCTCGCGCTCGCGCAGGCAGCCGCCGCAGATCGCGAGATCGCCGCCGGGCGCTATCGCGGGCCGCTGCACGGGATCCCGTGGGGCGTCAAAGATCTGTTCGCAACGCACGGCATTCGCACCACGTGGGGTGCGAAACCGTACGAGCACCAGATGATCGATACCGATGCGACCGCCGTCGCGCGGCTGCGAGAGGCGGGGGCGGTCCTTCTGGCGAAGCTGTCGACCGGAGAGTTGGCGCAGGGCAATGTGTGGTTTGGTGGACGAACGCTCAATCCATGGGGCCCGGCTCGCAGCTCGGGAGGATCGTCGGCTGGACCGGGAGCGGCCACGGCCGGCGGGCTGGTTGCGTTCAGCATCGGCACGGCAACGGGCGGCTCGATCGTGCAACCGGCAAGTGCCTGCGGTCTTGTTGGACTGCAGCCGACGTACGGACGCGTCAGCCGATACGGCGCGATGACGCTCGCGTGGACCCTCGACCGGGTAGGACCAATCTGCCGCAGCGTCGAAGACTGCATGCTGGTGCTTGCGGCCATCGCCGGCCCGGACGGGCACGACGAGACCGTTACGGACGTGCCTATGCCGTGGAATCCCGAGGCGCCGGTGGGCGCGTTGCGCATTGGATACGTTCCCAGCCTCTTCGATCAGGCGCCTGAGGGGAGGGGGCCGGCGGCGACGCAAGCTGCCAGGCACGCCGTTCTCAAAACCGCACTCCAAGCCTTCGGCCGCATCGGACGACTCCAGGCCGTGGAGCTCCCTGACTTCCCTGTGCTCGCGCTGTTCACCATAGTCCTCGCCGAAGGCGGCGCGTCGTTCGACGAGCTCGTCAGGTCGGGCGCAGCCGCGCAACTGGCCGGCCAGGCCCCTGGCGCTCGCGCCAGCGGGCTGCGCGCGACGCGCTTCGTTCCGGCCGTGGAGTACATTCGCGCTCAGCGGATTCGCACGTTGTTGATTCGCGAGATGAACAGACTGTTTGCCAACGTCGATGTCATTGTGACGCCCGCCGACCTGGGCATCGTCCGAATGACGAGCCTCACCGGCCATCCGTGCATCACGCTCAAATCCGGTTTTGTTGACGGCTACCCTGAAGCCATTCTCGTCACCGGCTCCTTCTTCAACGAAGGCGTGATGGCACGTGTCGCGCTGGCGTACGAGCAGGCAACCGAGTGGAAGGATCGCCATCCGACGATGACGTGAAGGTAGTCGCGACCGCTTGTGCACGGTGCAGATGTGATTAAATTGGTAACGTAGTGAGCTTCATAACCTGGATTCACGTAGATGACCAAATACTTCGTTAGATCGATACTGCCGTTGATCGTCGTCGGTGTCGCGTTGCTCGGAACCGGCGTCCACGGACAACTTCACGGCGGAAGCGACGCCGCGAAAAAAATCGTCAATCCGGTGAAAGCTACACCGGAGTCCATCACGCAGGGCGCACAGCTTTTCCAGAAGCGCTGTGCGTTCTGTCACGGCAAGGACGCCAAAGGCAACGGCCCGCAAGCGCCAAAGGGTTCACACCCGGCGGATCTCACAGACGACAAGTGGGATCGTGGTTCCAGCGACGGAGAGATCTTCGCCGTCTTGCGCGACGGCGCGGGACCAGAGTTCGTCATGAAGGGGTACAACGGGAAGCTCACTGACGAGCAGATGTGGCATCTCGTTAACTACCTGCGTAGTTTGAGCCAGAAGACCCGCTGACCCGTGAAGCGGCCGCGGATTCCAACCGTGCTGCTTGTCGCCGTGCTGGCCGGCGCTGGAGCTATCGGATGTCGCGTGCTCGGCGAAGCGCCGCACGCGCATACGGATCCTGCTTCTATCTACACATCTGCGCGGCCAAGCTTCGGCGCCGCCGTACGGGACTTCTTCGACATCCGCCCCGAACCGAAGCAGCCGTTTCAATTTCCGCACAACATTCACATCAAGAACGAGGTCGCGTGTGATGTCTGCCACGAGGGCGTCACGCAAGGCCCGGTTGCCGGGCTGCCGAGCGTCAAGACATGCATGATTTGTCACGTGTCGATCGCCACCGATCGACCCATGATTCAGCACCTCGCCGAGCTAGAGACAAAACACATCGACCTCGCCTGGCAGCGCGTCTACGGCTACCCGGTAACGGCGCATGT
>DASPWV010000321.1:0-2833 GCA_035637635.1 Vicinamibacterales bacterium
CGGTACTCCGGCCACGCACCGGCTCGTCACGTTACTGGAAGCACGACCGCACAATAGAGGTCGATACGTTTCGCGGCGCTTGTGTAGCGGTGAGGATGGAGGCGGTGCGCCAGGTTGGCCCGATGGCTGAGGTCGCCCTGGTGGGGGCTGAGGAAATCGAGTGGCATCACCGATTCCAGCGTTCCGGCTGGAAAGTTGTGTTCTTCGCGGGGACCAGCGTTATCCATCACGGCAGCCAGACGGTTGACCATCGCAGTCAGCAGCATCTGCCCGAGTATCTGAAGGGGACGCTCTATTATTTCCGGACGTCGAGACCGCGAATCGTCTATTCGATTTTCTGCGGGCTGCTCCTCGGGATGTTCGGTGCTCGACTCGGAGCCTCGCGCATCAGGCGGGACGATCACGGAGTGCGCATCGCATCACGGTATCTGCGCGTCGCGTGGGACGCACTGCGTGCGTGATTGTAGTCGCGCAGACTAAGTCGGGCGAGGCGGGCGCCTGCGAATCCGCGGCAACGTCGACACTGCTCTGCGAAAACGTGCGCTCTCAGCATCAGACCGCTCCAATCTGCGACGTGTCAGGTCTGTCAGCAGCACCGCGAATGAGAGCAACACGAGGCTCACAACAGCCGTAATCGCCATCTTGAGAATCACATGCTTCCTGACTTTCGGAAGCTCCTTCGGAAGCGGGTCCTGAACCACCACGGTGGGCGTTGCTTCGAGCTCGCGCGCGTAGGCCGCCTCGCGATCGGTCGCTGCCTGATTGTAGACGTCTTCGGCAAACCGGATCTGGCGATTCAGCCGGTCGCGCTCCAGACCGGCCACTGAGAAGGCTGGTGTCGCGCGATTTTCATCATTGAACTGGCGAAGCCGCTCTTCCGCGCTTGCCAGGGCGGAGCCGGCGTTGTCTACCCGAGCTTCCTGCGCAATTCGTAGCTGCTGGGCCTGCGCCTTGGACGTTCGCACGAATATCTGGCTGGCGCTATCGACAACCCGTGCGGCAATCAGACGTGCCAGCGCGCTATCCTTGTGCTGAATGGCAACCTGGATGGTTCCGGTTTCCTTATTCGTGGACGCGGTGAGCAGCTTCCCTACATGCTTTGCAACATCTTCGGCGTCGTTCCCATCGAATGTCCTGCCGAGCACCCTGTCGATGATCCTCTCTCGGCCGCCCGGCTTGGACGGCGACAATCCAACCCCAGCGAGCACCGCTCGCGATCTAATGAGCTCCACCATCCGCGCGGGCGTCAGCTGGTAGCCCGTTTGCAAAGCCGCCCCGGCGAACGCCGCGAGCCCGCCAAGCGCTGAGGCGGACCGGCTGTTGATCACGGGAGTGAGGGACAATTCGGCCTTGTATTTTCTTGGAGTGAGGAAGGCGATGATGCCGACTGCCAGCGTCAGCAGGACGACGCCGAGAATTATCCGCCGCCGCTTCTCGATCAGCGGCGTCAGCAGCGTGAGCGCGTCCACCCCCTCTTCGATGTAGGTCTCTTTCGGCTGAGCCGTCACTTCACTTCCTCAGGCAATCGCGACTCGGCGCGCGCCGCGCCAGATGCGAACAAACAAAACGATGACGCCGATGGCCAATACTGTAGCCGTCAAGCTGTTGTATATCCAGAACCACGTGATCGGCGTCCAGAAAATCGTCACGTACGCAATCATCAGCAGCGGAACGGCACTCCACCTTCCGGCGGCAACAAGGCGAAACCCGACTCCGCCTACCGCGCCCACCACCGCCAGAATTACGAGCGCGCCCGCAATCGTGAAATCCTGGATTAGCGGGCGAAATCCCGTGTAGATATTGCTCGTGTCCCCAATCGCAAGGTCGACGAGGTTCTCGAAGAGTCCAGGAATGCGTTTGCCGAAACCAAGCAGCTCGAGTGGTCCGGCAAATGTCACCATCCCGAGCGTGGGAGACATTGGCGAGCTCGTGTAATCGGAAAGCCAATGCGAGAAAACCGTCATGTGCCCGAAGGCGGCCGTGGCGAGCTTCACGTAGACGACATTCAGCAGCGCGACATCGGTTGTCGCCAGCCGCGCCAGGCCCACCGCGAGGAAGAACACTGTGACGGTCGTCGCGACAATGAGAGCCGCAATCACGTGCGGCCGCGTGAAGACGGCGAGCTTGCCCTGTCGGAGCCGTGTCGCGAAATAACTCGAGAACCAGAGCGTCATTGCGATGAGCGTTGCCGCCTTGGCCGTCTGCAGGATGGTGACAGCGATAGCGGGAAGGAACGCGGCGAGCCCAAGAAGTTTGATTCTCGTGCCTCGTCCAAGTGCGAAGACGATTCCCCCGGCCGCCGCCGCCAGATAGACGAATGGAAGCAACGCCTGGCTCAATGGTGGCGGAGCCACAGCGCCTGTCTCGGCGTACCTCGACAGGTACGCCTGGTTCGACACGACGACGAGCTTCTCGATGTTGAACATGTCGCCAAACGCGATCCCCGGCGTGCCGACGACGAACGCGACATTTGATCCGATGCCAAGGATGATCGATACAAGGCAGACCGTCCCAAAGACGGCCAGCTCGCGATCAGTTGGCGCAGTGGGCCGAGCGAGGCGCCGTGTTTTGAATCCCCAGTTACCGATCAGTGCGCCAAGGCTGAACGCGATGCTTGCCGCGACGAGCCAGGCCATTGCGTTGACGCCGACGGCGTCCTGCGGCGTCACGATCAGCGGTAGAATGCCTGCGAAGCACCACCAGAGCGCAAAGAATGCCGAAGGCTGGAGCCACGTGCCAGCGAGCGCGCGCATTGCTGCCGCCCATGCGATCAGCGCAATGGAGCACACCAGCGCGGCCGCCGTCGGCCCGCTCACGAATGGCGCCCCAGATG
>DASPWV010000322.1:0-14573 GCA_035637635.1 Vicinamibacterales bacterium
CCCTCGCGCCCCGCGTGGTCTCCCGACGGGAAGGCGATTGCCTTTCTGTGGGACACGGCGGGCAAGCAGGACCTGTTTGTCGTAACGCCGGATCAGAAGCCGATCGCATTGACGGATTTTCCCGTCGATCCTCAAATGCGACTCTCCGATATTGGCGATTTCGATTGGCTGTCAAACGATCGAATCCTCTTCAGCAAGGGCCGGCAGCTGTGGACCGTATCGACCTCGTCGCCGAACCCGACAGCGGTTGCCGGTTTCGGCGACACCGCTGGCTTTGTCCTGTCGCACGACAAGAAACAGATCGCGTTCGTCCGCGGTGGCCAAATCTGGATTGCGTCGTTTGAGACTCCATCACAACGACAGGTGACGTTCCTGACAGATCCATTGACCATTTCGTCGCTGTCGTTTTCGCGCGACGACACATCAATTGCCTTCGCTGTCCTTCGCTCCCGAGTGGAGCCTCAGGAGCTGCCGTTCAATGGCACGTGGATTCGGCAATTTCGAAACCTCAGGACCGATCACCGAAACGGCATCGTCTCGGTGTACGGCAGCGACCCCGTCTGGCTTCCCGCACAGGACGACGTGAGCGGTGTGCAGTGGACCGCTGACGGCTCCATCCTGTTTCAGGAGATCTCGGCGGACAAAAAGACGCGCGCCATCAAGGTCTGGCCGGCCGGCGGCGTACCTCGCATCTTGTGGAAAGACCACGATCCTGCCTGGTGGACAGCGTCGATTCAGACCTCCGACACCGTGGTGTCGCCCGACGGCAAATCCGTCGTGTTTGCGAGCGATCGCAGCGGGTGGACGCACCTCTATCTGTTGCCGATCAACGCCAGCTCGGAAAGTGACGCGCGGCAGCTCACATCAGGAAAATACAACGCGAACTTCGGCAGCTGGTCCGTCGACAGCCGGAGGATTGCGTACTACCACAGCGTGGCTGGCAATCAGATGGAGCGTTTCATCTCCGTCGTCGACGTCACGGGCAAGACCCAGCCGATCGTGACCGCTCCAGGCGTGGCGCTCGAGCCGCTTTTCTCACCAGACGGCAACAAACTTGTCTACCGGCGCAGCGGGGTCGATCATCCCGTGGATCTGTACATTGCGGACGCGCAACCAGGCGGGCGCATCGCGCGCTTGAGCAACTCGCTGCCGCAGGAGCTGTTGGCCTCGGACCTCACGCCGCCGATTGCGGTGTCGTTTCCAAGTCGCGTCGACGGGAAACCGGTCGCCGCGACGTTGATCGTTCCCAAGAATCTCGATCGCACTCGCAAACATCCGGCAATCGTGTGGATTCACGGCTCCGGACTCGACCAGAACTATCTCGGGTGGCATCCCTACGACTATCGAATGTATTACGCGATGCACCAGTATCTGGCGCAGCAAGGCTACGTGATTCTCACGCCAGACGCGCGCGGCAGCTCGGGGTACGGCCGTGATTGGGCGGTTGGAAACTACAGAGATGTCGGCGGTGCGGAATATCTCGACATCGCGTCCGGCGCCGATTACCTGAAGACGGTTGGTTACGTCGATCCGGATCGCATCGGCGTCTGGGGTTTGAGCTACGGCGGGTTCCTCACGCTGCAGGCCGTCACGGTCACGCCCACGCTGTTTCGCTGTGCGATTGATGTTGCCGGCGTCACCGATTGGGATACGCAGAGTCTCACGCTCGGCCCCGGTAGAATCTACGCGCGCATGGGCACGCCTGTCGAAAACCCTGAAGACTTCGACCGCGCCGCTCCCGTCAGGCACATGGACAAGCTCGTTCGACCGCTCCTCGTCATGCACGGCACGAACGACACCAACGTGTCGTTTCGCGAGTCCCTGACGCTGATCGATACGTTGCTGAAGCTGGGTAAGAGCTTCGAATTGGCCGTGTACCCGGGAGAGATTCACTTCTTTCGCCGCGGCCACGTGCTGCGCGATGCCTGGCGTCGAGCCGAGGAGTTCTTCGACCGTCATCTGAAAGGCGCGTCGACGACCACGAACTAGGCACGATTTGAGATCGATGCTGCGACGCTACTCGAGCGCCGTTATCCAGGAGACCCACATGGCGAAGAAATATCTTCTTATTCCCCTCGCGCTGGTATCGCTGCTCGTGCCTGCCAAGGCGACGGCGCAAGTGCAAACCGGAACAATCCTCGTGAAAACGGTTGATCAACAAGGGGCGGCCATGCCGGGCGTGGCGCTGACGATCAGCAGTCCGGCCATCATCGCCGGCCAGGTCGAGGGTATTACCGACAACGCGGGGATTTACCGGTTCCGAAACCTAGGGGCAGGCCGCTACAACGTGAAGGCGGCTCTCGCTGGATTCCAGACCATCGTGTTGGAAGACATCGTCGTCAGCGTGGGCCAAACGACTCCCTTGGATCTCACGATGAAGGTGGCGGCCCTCGAAGAGACGCTTACCGTGACGGGCCAATCGCCTGTGATTGACACCACGAGCGCCAACGTGAACGTCACGATCACACAGCAGTTGCTGCAAGGCACGCCGGGTGGCCGCGACATCTGGTCGCTGCTGGAGTACAAGGTGCCCGGGCTTATCACCAATCGCCCGGACGTCGGGGGCGCCGCGGCCGGCCTGCAGGCCAACTTCGTGGCGCGCGGGACGCCTTCCTCACAGAACGTGCAGTTCCTCAACGGCGTGAACATCACGTCGCCATCGGCTCCGGGCGCGACAAACCTGTACTACGACTACGACGCGTTCGAAGAGATCCAGATCTCGACTGGAGCACACGATATTTCAGTGCCATCGGCGGGCGTCTTCCTGAACATGGTGAACAAGACCGGTACGGATCGATTCAGCGGCAAAGCAGCCGCCTTCTGGCAGGGGGATGCGACGCAGACGGCGAACGTGGATGATGAGCTCTCGCGTTTCGGGTTGCGACGCGATGCAGGAGCTGTCGATCGACTTTCCGACGTCGCGGTCCAGGTTGGCGGTCCCGTGGTCAAGAACAAGATACGCTTCTTCAGCTCCTTCCGTGACTGGCGCGTTCGCGTCAACGTTCCGGGATTCCCGGAGTTCGACGCCACCACCATCGAGACCGGCCACGGAAACGCCTCGTGGCAGGTGAACTCGAAACACCGCGCGACGGGATATGTGACACGTCAGCTCTACAAGAAGCCAAATCGCGACGCGAACGCGCTCAACAATCCTGAATCGGCGCTGCGCGAGCACAACACGTTCGGTCTCTATCAGGGCTTGTGGAATTCGATTCTGAGCGATCGCGCGTTCGTCGATGCACGTGTCAGCGTCAACGATCTGATTTTCAATTTGTACCAGAAGGGCCAGGACCAATCGCTGCGCGATCTGTCCACCGGCGTCCTGGAGCGGTCTGCGTTGAACCAGTCGCTGAACATTCGGCGACGCTTCCAGTTTAACGCGACGTTCAACTACTACGTCCAGCACGCGCTCGGCGGACGTCACGACCTTCGTTTCGGGGTTGACCATTCGCATTCCCCGGCGAGCACCGACCTCACCCGCATCGACGACGTGAACCTGATGTACCGAAGCCAGCCGACACCGACAGCTTCGACGGTGCAACTGTTCAACTCGCCAGTGCACACGCGACAAGCGGTCGATGTCACCACGCTTTTCCTTCAAGACAGCTATGCATTGAAGCGCGTGAACATCACGGGCGGCGTGCGGTTCGAGCGCCTGGAAGGGTTCCTGCCGGAACAAGACAGTCCGCCGAGCCGTTGGTTTCCGAGCGCGCAGCGCCGGTTCGATGCGGTGCGCGACGTCTTGAACTGGAAAAACGCGGCGCCGCGTGTCGGCGTCGTCTACGACCTGAGAGGCAATGGACGCACTGCGCTGAAAGCGGCCGTCGGCCGCTACTTGTACACGGTCGGCACCGGCGAGCCCAATAACGTCAATCCGAACTTCACATTCAGCGAGACGTATACCTGGAACGACCTGAACGGCGATCTGCGGTTCCAGCCGGGCGAGCTTGGTCCGCTGCTCTCGCGCGCCGGCGGCTCGCTCACGATTTTCCAACCGGACATCGTTCGCCCCAGTACGAACGAGTTCTCAGCGAGCGTCGACCACGAGCTCTTTACCGGACTGAAGGTCACCGGCGGGTTTACCTATCGCAGCGAGCGGGATCGCTACGGGATGATTGACGTCGGCGTGCCGTTCAGCGCGTATCGACTGGTGACGGTGCGCGACATCGGCCGCGACGGGTTGGCCAACACGAGTGACGATCGCGATTTTTCGGTATTCGATCAGGATCCCGCTACGCGGGGACAGAACCGGTTCGTCATCGACAACAGCACCGGCTTGAACCAGACCTACCGCGGCGTCGAGCTCACGGCCGCGAAGCGATTCGGCAACAGGTCGCAGTGGCTGGCCGGCTACACCGTCTCGCGGACGATCGTCAATTCCGAGAACGTCCGGACGCCAAACGACCTCATCAACAGTCGCGGTCCGTCTGCGTTCGATCGCACGCACACGTTCAAGCTGACAGGCAGCTACGATCTGCCGTATGAGATTGCGGTCAGCGGAAATTTTCGAACGCAGTCCGGAGCTCCAATCGCTCGCGTAGCGACGTACGCGCTGACGCAGGGCAACGTCACGGTCAACGTCGAATCTCCGGGCGACGAGCGGTTGGACCGTATGACGACTGTTGATCTCCGCGTGTCGAAGCGGTTCCGTCTGACCGGGACACAAGACATTGAAGTGATGCTCGACGCTTACAACGTGACGAACGCGAACACAGCATACGAAGTGCGGAATCTGACTGGCCGCATCAACGTGCGAGAGGGCGGAGTGGCCTCAGGGGCGCTCATCAATCAGCAGCAGTTTCTGTCGCCTACTTTGATTCTGCCGCCGCGCATCTTTCGCTTCGCAGCGTCGTACCGTTTCTAGTGTGGCCGCCGGAGAGTACGCCATGGGTCGCTGGGCACTCGGTCTTGTAACGGTTCTCGCGCTTGGCGGTGTTGCTGTCTCGCAGGTCGCGCGTAAGACGTCAACGGCGGACGCTGCCGGACTCCTCACGATCGACACGCTGATCGACATCAAACACCCATCCGACGCGATGTGGTCGCCAGATGGCACGCGGGTCGCGTTCATCTGGGACCGCGCAGGCGTGCTGAACTTGTACGTTGAAGACGTGAGCGGCAACCGGCCCAGCGAGCCGGTTGCGCTCACCAGCTACACAGACGGTGAGCTAGGCAACGCGTTCTGGAGCTCGGACGGGCGGTCGATTTTCCTCGCGCGTACCGGCGATCTCTGGCAGGTGGCCGCAAGCGGAGGACAGGCTCCGCAGCCGGTCTGGAAAAGCGAGACCACAGAATCGGGAATCGAGCTTTCGCCGGACGGTCGCCAGGTGGCGTTCAGTCGTGGAGGCGATCTGTGGATCCGATCGCTCACCGATGGCTCCGAGAAAAGGGTGACGACGACAGATACTCCCGAATCCGGCCCCGTCTGGTCTCCGGACGGTCGCCGTCTCGCCTTTACGACGGCGACGAGCACTCGCCGATCGTTCTCGCCCGACTATCACGGATCGAAAATTCAGTTCCTCTGGTCGGAGCGCGTGGCCTTGCCCGATGTTGGCATCGTCTCGATCGCCGATGGCAAGACGGTTCGTGCTGCTGTCACCGACGGAGCCGAATCCGGCCCGAAATGGATCGACAACAACCAGTTGGTGCTGAACCGGATTGCGAAGAGCTACAAAGAGCGGGAAATCGTGGTCGTCGACGCCGCCACGGGCGAAGGCAAGGTGGTCCACCGCGATGTCGAGGACAAGTGGTTCAACCTGACCTACAACGATTCCGGGCCGGTCCCGTCGCCGGACGGCAAGTGGATCGCGTTTGTCAGTGACCGCGACAAGTGGGATCACCCGTACATCGTCGCGTCCAGTGGTGGACCAGCGATTCAACTGTCGAAAGGCGAGCACGAGGACAGCCGCCTCGCATGGTCTCCCGATGGACGCCGCCTCGCCTTCGATACCAATCAAGGCGGACCGCAGACGAGGAAACACATTGCTGTTGTGGAGATCGACGCGTCGGGGCAGCCACGTCCGGCGATCGCACTGACGACGGGACGTGGCGCAAGCACGTGGCCGATCTGGTCGCCGCGCGGAGATCGCATCCTGTACGGACACACCGACCCACAAACATCGCCTGAATTCTTCGTCGTGTCAGCGTCCCCGAATGCGGCGAGCCCGGTCAGACTCACGGAGTCGATGCCGCGAGCCATCGACCGTTCGAAGCTCGTCGAACCGCGGCTTGTCGAATACCCGTCGAAAGACGGCAAGCCTGTGCGCGCAAATCTGTTCGTGCCGTCGACTCTGGATCGATCGCGAAAACATCCCGCAATCGTCTGGATCCACGGGGACCTCGTGACCGAGAACTACGACGGATGGCACATCCGGCGTGATTACGGCGCCTATTACAGCTTTCACCAGTACTTGATGCAGCACGACGGATACGTGGTGCTTGCCCCCGACTACCGCGGCAGCATCGGATATGGCAAGGACTGGCGGCTGGGCGTCTACCGCGACCTCGGGGGCAACGACGCCTTCGACGTGCTCGCGGGAGTCGACTACCTCAAAACGTTAGGCTATGTCGATACCGAGCGCGTCGGCGTCTGGGGGCTGAGCTATGGAGGCTTCCTGACGCTGCGCACGATCGTCGTGTCGCCGACGGCATTCAGAGCGGCTGTCGACGTGTCTGGCGTCACCGATTGGGGTGACTACATGCGCGATCCCGGCCAGCCGTGGTTGGAAGCGCGGATGGGCACTCGCGAAGATAATCCCAAACAATACGAGCAAGGCGCACCCGTGCGCCAGGTATCGCAAATCGTGCGGCCGCTGCTGGTCCTCGGCTCGACGGCGGACACCAACGTCCCTTACGAGCAGACCGTTCGACTCGTCGACCGGTTGTTGAAGGCGGGCAAGGACATCGAATTCATGATGTACCCGGGAGAGACCCACTACTTCCATCGCGAGCACGTCTTGCGTGACGCGTGGCGCCGCGTGGAACGCTTTTTCAACACGCATCTGCAGCCATTCGCGACGTCTTCACCTGCCTCGTAGGGGCACGCTGCCACCGCGTTGAAGCTTCCGAATCACGAGCACGATCGCGGCACGCGATCCGGCGCTTCGAGCCGTCAGATTCGTGACATGTTGGTACACCGTTTACAAACCGTTCACCTAAAATACAGCGTTCTACCGTCCGTTGCCTTGCTTGCGAGGCCTGGCGGACGCTCTGGCCAGGTTCACGACGCAAAAACCGAGGAGAGAAGGATGGGTAGGTTGCAGCATAGCGGCTCATGGATCAGGCAGTTGTACACGTCGTGTGTCGCTTTTGTGGTTGTCTGTTGGCTGACTCCGGCCGCGTTCGCGCAGGTGCAAACGGGGAGCATCCTCGTCAAAGTAGTCGACGAGCAGCAGGGTGCGTTGCCAGGGGCGACGGTGACCGCTGCGAGCCCGATGCTGCCGACGCCGATGATCGGGACGACGGACAATTCGGGCGTGTACCGTTTCCCTTCTCTCCCGCCAGCCGACTACGCCCTCACCGTTGAACTCGGCGGGTTTCGCACAGCCACACGCGCCGGCATCGTCGTGAGCGTGGGACAGACCACGCTGCTCAACTTCACTCTCAGCGTAGGCGCCCTTGAAGAGACGGTCACCGTCACCGGCGATTCACCCGTCATCGACACCACCAGCGCAAATGTCAATGTGAATCTCTCGCAGGAAATGCTGCAAGCCACGCCAAGCGGTCATGACATTTGGTCTCTCCTCGAAGCCAAAGTGCCTGGCGTTGTATTGAGTCGCCCCGATGTGGGCGGCGCGAGCGGCAACTCGCAAGGAGGGTTCGTCGCCCGCGGGACGACCTCTCAGCAGAACACGTACTTCGTCAACGGTATCTCGGTGGGCTCGCCGACCTCGATTGGCAATACCTCGCTGTACTTCGACTACAACTCGTTCGAGGAAATTCAGGTCTCGACGAGTGCGCTCGACATGTCAGTGGGAACGCCCGGTGTGTTCCTGAACATGGTGACCAAAACCGGAGGCGACCGCTACAGCGGGCTCGCTTTGTACTCGTACGAAGGGCATCAGCTCCAGTCATCGAATCTCGACACGAACTTGATGAATTTCGGACTGGGGAATCAGGCGGGCAGGGTGGATCTGTTATCGGACGCGAATGCGCAGCTGGGCGGGCCGCTCGTCAAGAACAAGGTACGGTTTTTCATCTCGCACCGCGATTGGCGCGACAACATCGGCATTGCCGGGTTTCCGGAAATCGACAAGACGATCAATCGCACGACATCGGTGTCTTCGACGTATCAGCTGAATAACAGGAACCGGCTCACCGGTTACATGGCCCAGAATTATTTCATCAGGCCGACGTTTGGTTCGAGCGCGTCAGTCAGCCCCATCGCGACAACCTACGAGGACAACCATTTCCAGCTGTATCAGGCGCTCTGGAATTTCGTCATGAGCAACACGGCATTCATAGACGCGCGCGTCAGCTTTCAGGAACTGTACTTTCCCCTGTTCCAAAAAGGTGGCGACGTGCAGTCCCTGCTGGACCTCTCGACGAACATCCGGCAGCTGAACGCCGCCAACGAGACGATCTCGACGCGACAGCGGTTACAGACCAGCATGAACGTGCAGAAATTCATCGATCGAGCACTCGGCGGCCGTCACGAGCTGCGCGTCGGTGTCGACAATCAGCACTCTCCCGTGACGACAGACGTGGCGGGTGGTGACGTGAACCTGACCTATAGAAGTCAACCGGCTCCGACCGCGTCGACTGCGATCCTCTCGAATACGCCGCTGACTTCCCGGCAGGCGTTGAATCTGCTGGCGATCTTCGCCCAGGACAGCTACACCGTTGGAAGGCTCACGGTCTCGGGCGGCGTGCGCTGGGAACGCCTGGAGGGATACCTGCCCGCTCAAAGCAGTCCGGCGTCCCTGTACTTTCCGGATGCCCAGCGGTCGTTCGACGAGATCCGTAACGTCATCAGCTGGAAAGGCGCCGCGCCGCGCGCAAGCGTGGTGTACGACTTGTTCGGAAAAGGCAAGACGGCGCTGAAGGGCGCGGTAGGCCGTTATCTCTACCAGATCTCGACCGACACCATCAACGGCGTCAACAAGAACTTCTTGTCGAGTGCGACCTACACGTGGACCGACGTGAACCGCGATCTGCAATTCACGCCGGACGAACGCGGTGCGCTGCTGTCGCGGTCGGGGGCAGCTGTCACAAACTTCGATCCGAAAATCAAGCGGCCGTACACCGACGAATTCCTCATCGGCATCGATCACGAGCTCGTCCCGAGCGTGAAGGTCAGCGTCGTTGCGACGTACCGTCGCGAGCGCAACTTGATTGGCAGCGTCGACCTCGGTGTCCCGTTCAGCGCGTATCGGCTCATCGATCGCGTCGATCTGGGTCCTGATGGACTGACCGGGACCAGTGATGATCGGAGCTTCAAGGTTTGGGATCAGGACCCGGCGACCCGCGGTCAGGAGCGTTTGGTGACGACGAATCCGGACGGTCTGAACCAGCGGTACCGCGGAATTGAATTCTCCGCAAATAAGCGGTTCAGCAACCGCTGGCAGATTCTCACGGGATACACGTTTGCCCGTACGACGGTCGACGCCACCAACGTCAGCAACCCGAATGCCCTGATCAACGCTCGCGGATCGACAAATTTCGATCGGCCGCACACCTTCAAGGTGACCGGGAGTTACGAACTGCCGTACGACATTGCCGTCAGCGGCAATTTTCACATTCAATCCGGGCTGCCCATCGCGCGCACCCAGACGTTCGCTCTCACGCAGGGGAACGTCACCATCAACATGACGTCTCCCGGAAGCGATCGCCTCGATCCGCTGTCGACCGTTGATACTCGCATCGCCAAAGTGTTCAGGTCCAACAGGCAGAGCCTCGAACTCAGCCTCGACGCGTTCAATCTGTTCAACGCGAACACGGTTTACAACGTGCGAACGCTGACCGGGCGAATCAATCTGAACGTGGGCGGCGTGCCGACGGGAGCCGTCATCAATCAGCCGCAATATCTGTCGCCCACGGCCATCTTGAGCCCACGTTTGCTCAAGGTGGGCTTCGCGTATCGATTTTGAGCGGTGGCCTCAGTTCTGACGACGATGTCCGCAGGCGGCAACGATCTCGTTCGTGGTCACGGGAAGCGCCGCAGATGACGAGCGCTCCGCTTCTGGCCGGTGTTGTTGCGCTGTTGGGCATCAGCCTTGCGGCGACGGCTCGAGCGACCAGCGAACCGCGCGGCGTTGAGGTTGCTGCTCCGCGCGCCGTCTCCCAGACTTCGGTGAGCGCGGACGCCTCGCACAATGGAGTGATCCAGCAGTACTGCGTCGCCTGTCATAACGACCGCTCGAAGACGGGTGGTCTGACGCTGGCAGATTTCGACGTCGCGCGCGCCGACGGGAACACCGAGACCGCCGAGAAGATCATCCACAAGCTGCGCGCGGGAATGATGCCGCCGCCCGGGGCGCGTCGACCAGACCCCGACACGATCAAGGCGTTGGTCGTCGCGCTCGAAACACGAATCGACCGCGCTGCCGCGCTTCACCCGGATCCCGGGCGCCGGACGTTCCAGCGGCTCAATCGTGCCGAGTACACGCGTTCGATTCGCGAGTTGCTCGATCTCGACATCGACGTTGACGCGCTGCTCCCGGCCGACACGATCAGCCACAACTTCGACAACATCTCCGACGTGCAGTCCTTATCGCCGACTGTGATGGAAAGCTATCTCCGCGCGGCTCGCGAGATCAGCCTTGCTGCTGTCGGGGATCCAAAAGCTTCGCCGAAAGAAGCGACTTACCGAGTGCCGCGCGCGGCTTCGCAAATGGTCCACGTCGAAGGGACACCGCTTGGCACGCGCGGTGGAGTCTTCGTGGTCCACACGTTTCCGGCCGACGGCGAGTATCGATTCAAGATGATCTTTCACAGCACTTCAGGCGGCGTGTTGTGGGGCTCACCCGGCAGGAACGAGCAAATCGAGGTTTCGGTGGACGGCGAGCGGGTGGCGCTGCTGAACATCGACCCGACAATGTCTGAAACAGACCCGAACGGCTTGACGCTGCAGACCGAGCCCGTGCGCGTCGTGGCCGGTCCACGACGCGTCGCCGCTGCGTTCGTGCAGCACGCCGAGGGACCTGTCGACGATCTCGTCGCGCCGATCCAGTTCACGCTCGCCGACCAACAGATCGGCGACGCGTACGGCGTCACTGTTCTCCCGCATCTCCGCGACTTGAGCATCAAAGGGCCGTACGCGATCAGCGGCGTTTCGGAAACACCGAGCCGGCGCAAGATTCTCGTCTGTCGTCCTGCGACGCCGGGCGAGGAGATCCCATGCGCGAGGAAAATCATCTCGGTCCTGGCGACTCGCGCGTACCGGAAACCGACCACGCCTGCGGTACTCGATCCGCTGATCAGGTTCTTTGAGGCGGGACGCAAGCAGGGCGACTTCATGTCCGGCATCCGGACGGCGCTCGAGGCGATTCTCGCGAGTCCGCGGTTCGTATTCCGTCTCGAACAGCAACCGCGCGAAGTAGCCTCGGGGCAGAACTACAGAATCGACAGCTTCGATCTGGCCTCGCGGCTCGCCTATTTTCTTTGGGCGACGCTGCCCGATAGCGAGCTGCTCGACGCGGCGGGCCAGGGCACGCTACAGAATCCAGCGACCCTAGAGCATCAGGTGAGGCGAATGCTCGCGGATCCGCGCGCTGAAGCGTTGTCGACACGGTTTGCCGCGCAGTGGCTCCGATTGCAGGACCTGCACAAACTGCATCCCGAGCCGTATCGCTATCCGCAGTATGACGCGAGGTTGAGCGACGCGATGCAGCGTGAGACAGAGCTGTTCGTCGACAGCATCGTGCGCGACGATCGCAGCGTCCTGGAGTTGCTGACAGGGACCTACACGTTTGTGAATGAGCGGCTGGCGAAGCACTACGGCCTCGCGAACGTGACGGGCAGCCATTTCCGCCGCCTCGAGATCTCCGACGAGAATCGCCGCGGCCTCCTCGGCCAGGGCAGCATTCTGATGCTCACGTCGACGCCCGACCGGACCTCACCGGTGCAGCGTGGCAAATGGATTCTGGAAGTTCTGCTCGGCTCGCCGCCGCCGCCGCCCCCGCCGAATGTTCCCTCGTTTGACGACACCAAAGACGTCGCCGGCAGCAAGAAGCTGTCGGTTCGCGAACGCATGGAGGAGCATCGCAAGAGCCCCGCCTGCACGTCGTGTCACCGAGTTATTGATCCGCTCGGCCTGGCCCTCGAGAACTTCGATGTCACCGGCGCCTGGCGGACGAAGGACAATGGTAATGAGATTGATGCGTCTGGTGCGCTGTACGACGGAACCGCGTTGGCCGGCCCGGCAGGTCTCCGGCAGGCGTTGCTGAAGCATTCGGATATGTTCATTCGGACGTTCACCAGCAACCTGATGGCGTACGCGTTGGGCCGCCGAATCGAATACTCCGACATGCCCGCCGTCCGCGCCATCGAACGACAGGCGGCGCTCGAGGGGAATCGTTTCTCGTCGTTCGCGGTTGGTGTCGTCAACAGCGCCGCATTCCAGATGAGTCGGGCAGAAGCGCTACGGACCGAACGCTGAGCGTCGTACCATCTCGGATGGTCAGAGGAGAGTAGGGATGTTCATCACGAAGAAGCATGTCTCCCGTCGCACGGTCCTCAAGGGAATGGGCGTCACGATGGCGCTGCCGTTTCTCGACGCGATGGTTCCCGCAGGCACGCTGTTGGCGAAAGGCGCCAAGCCAATCGGCGGCCGCACACGACTGGTCGCGATTGAGATGGTGCACGGTGCCGCCGGCTGCACGACGATCGGCGGAGTCAAGAATCTGTGGGCTCCCGCCGCCGACGGACCTGCGTTCGATCTCACTTCCAGCAGCCTGCGGCCCCTCGAACCATTCCGGGACCACCTGACGATTATCAGCAACACCGATGTTCGCGCGGCGGAGTCGGCGAGCGCTCGCGAGCTCGGCGGCGATCACTTTCGATCCAGCGCCACCTTTCTCACACAGGCCCATCCAAAGCAGACCGAAGGATCGGACGTCACCGCGGGAACATCGCTGGATCAACTCTACGCGCAGCGCTTTTCCGAGGACACGCCTATCCCGTCGCTCCAGTTGTGCATCGAGAGCGTCGATCATGCCGGCGGCTGCGGATACGGCTACTCGTGCGTGTACGCCGACACCATCAGTTGGGCGGCGCCGAACCAGCCGTTGCCGATGATTCGAGACCCGCGTGTGGTGTTCGATCAGCTGTTCGGTTCCGGAGGAACTCCCGAAGATCGCGCGCAGCGTGCCCGAACCGACCGCAGCATCCTCGATTGGATTCTCGACGACGTGCAGCAGTTGACTAGGCAGCTCGGGGCGACAGATCGCGTCCGCCTCGTCAATTATCTCGACGACATTCGTCAGATCGAGCGCCGCATCCAACGCATAGAGGCACGTAACGCGAGCGGGGAATCGCGCGCGCTGCCGGAGGCACCCCTCGGCGTTCCCGATTCCTTCGAAGAACATGTGAAGCTGATGTTCGATCTGCAGGCGCTGGCGTTTGCCGCGGACCTGACCCGCGTCTTCACGATGAAGCTGGGCCGCGATTCGTCGAATCGCACGTTCCCCGAAAGCGGCGTGTCGACGCCGTTTCACATCGCCTCGCATCACGGAGAGAAGGAGGACAAGATCGTCGACTTTGCGGCGATCAACACGTATCACGTGAGCCTGATTCCTTATCTGCTCGACAGGCTCAAGAAAACGGAAAACGCAGACGGCAATCTGCTCGATCAGGCAATGGTCCTTTACGGCTCGCCGATGGGCGACTCGAACACTCACGATCACAAGCGATGTCCGCTGTTTGTCGCTGGCCGCGCGAACGGCCGGCTCAAAGGGAACCTGCACATTCGGGCCGCAGACAGCACACCAATGGCGAACGCGATGTTGAGCGTTCTGCATGCGCTCGGTCTCGACGACGTTGCCGGCTTCGGCGACAGCGCAGCAGCACTTGATCTGACATATGTTCAAGGCGCCACCGCTCGCTAATCGCGGGACGTTCGCTCACCGCCGCTGGCTCGTCGCCGTGTGTGTCGCGGTTGTCTCGACGCCGCTGCTCGGGGCTCCGCAGTCCGATACCCGCGTCGCCGACGCCGCAATGCGCGCCGACACCCAAGCCATTCGCTCGCTCCTCCAGAGCGGCGCCGATGTAAACGGCGCCCAGGGAGACGGGATGACGGCCCTGCATTGGGCGGTCATGAAAGACGACGGGGAGCTCGCGCGGATGCTCTTGCAAGCAGGTGCGCGTGCGACGAGTGCCACGCGCCTCGGCGCCTACACGCCTCTCTTGCTCGCGGCGGCCAACGGCAACGCGACGCTTCTGGAATTGCTGCTGCGGGCGGGCGCCGATAGCAACTCGAGCACCTCGAATGGAACGACCGCCCTCATGCTGGCCGCCGCATCCGGACGAGAGGATGCGGTAAAGCTCCTTCTCGATCGCGGTGCGGATCCGAATCGACGCGAGAATGCGCGGGGAGAAACGGCGCTGATGTATGCCGCGGCGGACAATCGCCCGGCCGT
>DASPWV010000323.1:0-5853 GCA_035637635.1 Vicinamibacterales bacterium
CGTCAGTAATTACTATTCCTCGAGCCCGCCCAGCAGCATTTCTGACAGTTTTGGCAACACGTGGAGTACGGCCGTCAATTACGCCAGCGGTTCGCGCATCGTCGTCTTTTATGCGTCAGACATTGTTGGCGGTTCCAATCACCAACTGACCGTCAGCGCGTCAGGCCCTGATTACTATGTTGTCACCGCCATCGAATATTCCGGTTTGTTGGGAACAAATGTCGTCGATGTGACTGCCGGCGGCCGAACTGCGGCCAACATTTACAGCAGCGGAGCGGTCAACATTTCGCATCCAGAAGAGTTGCTGCTGGGCGTTCACCATGTGTGGAACCCGACTGCGTCTCTTTTGCCAGACGCTCCCTGGAGCACGGTCGCGTCGTCGAGCGACAATGTTTATCACCAACACCACGTCCAGGATCGGATTGTGAGTAGCGGTGGCAGTTACGCGTCGACTGGGACCATCGCCGATTCGCTGGATACGCAGAGCGTCATAGTAGCGTTCAAAGGACTCTCGGCCGGTGTCCCCGCTCCGACCATTTCTGCCTTCAGTGCAAACTCGACGACTCTTCAAAAAGGAGAGTCGACCAGCTTGTCGTGGTCAACAGATGGCGCGACAACCGTCACGATCGCGCCGGTCGGCCAGGTCGCATCGTCTGGAACGATTGTCGTCAACCCATCGACGACAACTATTTACACTCTGACGGCAACGAACAGCGGCGGTTCGGTATCGGCCTCCAGTACCGTGACGGTAGGCGACGTCGGGACGGGTGAAGGCTCGTGGATCGCCATCTGCTCTGGCAATCCGAGCAATTGCCCGCCAGGTGAATCGTACCCATATTTCGCGACATTCAACTACGCCATGCCCTATGCGGCCAGCCGAGGCACGTTGTTGTATTGGGGCATGTATAACAATCCCGAGACGATTTTCAGCAATGCGATGTGGGAGTATCACGTCTCAACTCATAGCTTCAATCGCTTGTCCTGGACAGGGTCAAGCACTTATGAGACTTGCGAGCAGCCTTTCCCGCCTTATCAGGACGGGCACGCGATGAGCTATTTTCAGTATGACAGCCGTCGTGACAAGGTGTTTATCACAGCGCTACTGTGTTCGAACTACCTCCTGCACCACACCTGGACGATGGATGCCACGACGCTGGCGTGGTCTGAATTGCTGAACGGCGGTAATCCTGTATATCCAGGAGATCTGGTTGACGCCGCGTTCGTCTACGACCCCGTGCACGACACTTACATCGCGTACGGCACCAACAACACCCTGCTTCATTTCGATCCGCGCAATAACATCTGGGTCGACGACACGAACAGGCAAACGGGAGACATTCCGATGCAGGGGCCGAGCTATGGCCTTGGCAAGCTCCTCTTCAACACGGCCGATCGCAACGTGTATTTCTTTGGCGGCCTGTCTACAGCAGATGCTCAAGGTGCCCAGAATGATCTCTATCGATTCGATCCTGAGATCTTGAAGTGGACGAGGATCAATCCAGCCGGTGACGTAAAACCACCGAAGGAGGCTTCGCTCTATCCTTGGCTCATCTACGACACCGTTCGCAATCGCCTGGTGCAATACGTCGATGTGGGTAATATGTGGCAGTATTCCTTCGCGACGAATACCTGGACCCAACTAAATATTGCTGGCGGGCCATCGATCCCCAGGGATAGTGTCGGTGAAAGACAGTATTTTTCTGGTTTAGCGGGTTACGACCCCGAACAAGACACGATGGTCATCATGGAGTTGGGCGCGAACGATAACAATATCAACGCGTCGACCGATGTCTGGGAATTGTCGTTCAAATCGTCTACGACGGTAATGCCCGCGATCGACAGTTTCACCGCTCAGCCGGCGTCGATCGTGGCTGGTCAGACATCAACGTTGTCCTGGAACGTCTCGAATGCTGGCACGGTGAGCATCGATCAAGGCATTGGAGCAGTGACTGGAAACACTCTCACTCTGTCGCCGGCTTCAACGACGACCTATACGCTGACCGCTGCGAATGGCAACGGAAGTGCGACCAGGGCAGTTACCTTGAGCGTCTCGCCGGACACCACTGTACCCTCGATTCCGTTGAACCTGACAGCCACGTCAATCTCGAGGTCTCAAATCAATCTCTCGTGGACTGCCAGTGCTGACAACGTGGGAGTAGCGGGTTACAAAATAGAGCGCTGCCAGAGTAGCAATTGCACGAACTTCGTCCAGATTGCTACAACGTCCGCAACCTCGTATCCGAGCACCGGACTAAAGGCGAATGTGGCATATCGCTACCGCGTCAGGGCCTACGATGCAGCCGGAAACAATTCGGGGTATTCCGTAATCGCGACCGCCACGACGAAGAAAAGATAAGCGACCTGCCGAACAGTTACTCGCCGCGCAGCGCTTCGGCCGGCGGACGGTGATGGCGCTCACAGCCCATGCGCGGGCCGAGGATCAGCCCTGATCACCTGCCAGCCGTGTACAGCCCTGCGGCGGTTGCGACGAATTCGCGCGCGACGTTCCCACGGCCGCCTGTCGCGGTGGATCGTGACGTTTGCCGGACTCGTCCGCGCGATGTTCGCGCGGGAAAAACAAGGGCTCGACCTATCGGCACTGCCACGAGTCGCCGATACAAACCGTTGACTCTTAGCTCGGCGGTATTGGTGCCACCATCCCTACGGCAGAGCTACCCTTACCGAGTAGATGGTAATTTGCCGCCCCTATCAGCCGACAAGAGCCCTCGTCAGACGGCGCGGACCCGTCCGCGACGCCGGTAACACCGCCAACCTCACAGCCCCTAATGCCGCATAACGATTCGCTGTTCCGCGCGCTGCTCGAAGCGGCGCCGGATGCAATGGTGTTGGTCGACGAAGCGGGAATGATTCAACTTGTGAACGCTGAGGCTGAACGCCTTTTCGGCTATCCCCGGACCGAGCTCCTGGGCGAACCGATCGAGCTGCTCGTCCCCGAACGAGTGCGCCCATCGCATGTCGGGCATCGAACCGAGTACGTGGAGGCCGCTCGAACACGCCCAATGGGTGCCGGTGTGACCTTGTATGGCCGGCGTCGCGACGGCACCGAGTTTCCCGTCGAAATCAGCTTGAGCCCGTTCACGAGTGACGACCGGCGTCTTACCATCAGCGCCATTCGCGACGTGACCGACAGAAAACGGGCCGAAGAAAAGTTCCGCGCCCTTGTGGAGTCGGCACCCGATGCCATGGTCATCGTGGATCACGCAGGCGTGATCGTACTGGTGAACGCGCAGACGGAGCGCATGTTTGGCTACATGCGCAGCGAACTCCTTGGTCATCCCGTCGAAGTGTTGGTGCCGGATCGGTATCGTCGATCACATGGTAACCATCGGTCCGGATATTTCAGTGCGGCGCACGCCCGGCCGATGGGTATCGGGCTCGAACTGTACGGACGACGCCGAGACGGGACGGAGTTTCCCGTCGAAATCAGCCTGAGCCCGTTGACCACGGAAGAAGGGACGCTTGTCGCGAGCGCCATCCGAGACATCACCGATCGCCAACGGATCGAGCAGGAGCGCGTACGTCTTCTGCGCGAGCGCGCCGCGCACGAGGAAGCCAACCGTATCAAGGACGAATTCATCGCGACGCTTTCGCACGAGCTCCGCACGCCGCTCAATGCCATTCTGGGGTGGGCGACGCTCCTCGAAAGTGGCAGTCTGCCCGAGAACGAGAAGCTGGCGGCCCTCGCGACGATCCAGCGCAATGCCAGAACACAGTCGCAGTTGATTGAAGATCTGCTCGACGTCTCGCGCATTGTGACGGGAAAGCTCCGCGTGCGCAGCGAGCTGGTCGATCTGGCGGAGGTGCTCGAAAGCGCAGTGGAAGTGGTCAGACCAGCCTCCGCTGCCAAGAAGCTGTCCCTGGACGTGGTCATCGAAGTCCGCCCGGTGCTCATCAATGGCGACGCCGATCGACTGCAGCAAGCAATCTGGAACCTGTTGTCGAATGCGATCAAGTTCACGACGCCTCCCGGTCACGTGGCGATCAACCTGAGAGTCGCCGAGGATTCCGCGATGATCACCATTCGCGATACAGGCGCAGGCATTCATCCGGAGTTCATCCCGTTCATCTTCGATCGGTTCCGGCAAGCCGACAGCAGCTATGCAAGACAGCACGGCGGCCTGGGTCTCGGGTTGGCGATTACGAACTCCATCATGGAGTTGCACGGCGGCACGATCACGGTGCACAGTTCCGGCGAAGGGAAGGGCACGACGTTCCAGATGCGACTCCCGGTCACACGCGTCGCGTCTCCCAGCGTAGCGGCAGCACAATTGGGCGATGCGGTCATGCGACTCGATGACGTGCGCGTACTGGTCGTCGATGATCAGCCTGATGAACGCGACCTCGTCCGAGCGATTCTCCAATCGCTGGGCGCGTCGGTCACGACCGCTGAATCGGCGGATGCTGCCCTCCAGTTCATGCGCACGACGACCCACGACGTCGTCATCAGCGATCTCGCGATGCCGGGAAAGGATGGCTACGAGCTTCTGAGTCATCTTCGCCGCGAGTTCCCGAACGTGCCGGTGATGGCGCTCACCGCGCATGCGCGAGCCGACGATCAGGAGCGTGCGTTATCGGCCGGGTTCCAGTTGTACCTTTCGAAGCCGGTCGAACCGGCAAGACTCGCGAGAGCTGTCGCCTTCCTCCTTCCCAATCGTCCGAGCGTCCCGGTTCGCTGAATCCGCTTCGGAGGCGGGCGGCGTCGGCTTTCGCTGCTGCGCGTGATTGCCCGTCAGTCGTGGATTGGCAGGCCCGCGCGTTTGACTCATGTCTTTCTCGGCGATAATGCGCCCAGATGTTCCGTTCGGTTCGACACCCAGTGGCGGCAGCGCTCGCGGTATTCGCGGTGCTCGCATGTGCCTTCCTGCCGCCGGATCACGTCCACGTCGGCCGAAGCCACGACGGACATCATTCCAATCTCGTCCATCGTCATTTCGAACCGCATCACCGACACGGGACACAGCCCGCCGTTGATGATGCGGACGACGATCCCGACCTCCAGTGGTTGCCGACATCGTGCACCGGCGCACAGTCCGCTGCACGCGTCTGTCCAGATAATCACCTCGCCGACCCCGGGCTACCGAGCCTGCCACCGCCGCGGACATTACACGGGACGGTCCAGACGCTGTTTGTCTCCGTTCATGACCCACCCTGGGCTGCTCCCTCCGGACTTCGGGCACCTCCTGCCTGCCGCCTCTGAGCTGATCTGACGGCATTAGTGCCGGTCTGTCTTCAATCGAGCTTGACGTCCGAGGTGTTATGCGAACAGCGGTCTTTTGCGCCGCGCTGGCGGCTGCTCTCGCGCCGGCAAATGTCGGCGCGCAGTCCTTGAATTTGACGGAAGCCGACGCGCTGGCGCGACTCTCGGCCGAGAGTCCACGCGCACGAGCGGTTCGCGCGGATGTGGAAGTGGCGCGTGCGGACGTGCTCAACGCCGGACGATGGCCAAATCCCCGGGTGACGTTCGACCGCGAATCGGTCGCCGGCGTGACGGAGAACATCGTCATCGTGGCGCAGCCGCTGCCAATCACCGGGCGCCGGGGCTTCGAGGTGCAGGCTGCGTCCGCAATGGCGGGCGCCGCGTCCAGCCGCTCGGACGACGAGATCCGCCGGCTTCGCGCGGACCTGAGACTCGCGTTCGCCGATCTTGTCGCGGCGCAGGCCCGCGAGCGCCAGTTGACCACCTCGCGCGATCGTCTGCGCGAGCTCGCGGATGTCCTTGCCAGACGCGAAGCGGCCGGCGATGCCGCCGGATTCGATCTCCTGCGTGCGGAACGCGAGGTGCTGGAGGTCGACACCGATCGCGCCCTCGTCGCAATCGAACGCGCCCGTGCG
>DASPWV010000324.1:0-1787 GCA_035637635.1 Vicinamibacterales bacterium
CGTGGCTGTGTCGGCCACGCCCGCAGGAGCCGCATCCCGTCCCACACGCATGACACCTCATGATGGTGCCCCTCGCTGGACAGGACAGTCGGACGGTAGTACAAGTCCGAGAACAAATCAAGAACCTTCTCGGGCCGTGAATATCACAGATAGTTGAAGCAGCCGGTATGGTCATCGCCACCTTGAGCGTCAGCGAGATTCGGGCGCCGACGCGACGCGGCTGAGACGTGCCGCGGCCGCGCCCATCTTCGAGACGCGCATGTCCCAGTGGTTGCGCGTCCGACCGCGTGATGCGCGCTCGTCAAAATGAGGGCGGAACCGGCAGCGAGCAGAAGGCTACGGGCAAGGACACGCTACCAGCGATCCGCGCCAGCTGATCCCGCGGCGGGCCGCGAAGCCGGCAAGGCGGGGAGTTGCCACGTCCTGACTACTGATTGCTGACCGCCGTTTCCTGGCTCGCCGGCATGGCCGGCAATTGCACCGGCGCCGGCGCCTCGGCGGCAACCGCCGCAGAGGCCGTGTTTGCCAATTCTCTGTACGAATCCGTACCAGGATTCGGCTCTCGTCCTGCTCGGCGTACCGCTAAAATCCGGGCTGTGAGAGGCTCATGCGTCGTGCGTCGATTGAAATTCGACAGTGCCACCAGCGTGCGAAGGCATGCCGTGAACGCGCAATGCGGGAGCGCGATCCCGCTGCAAGGCGCGTCATGCTCGATCTGGAAAAGCGCTGGCATGGCCTCGCGCAAAGCATTCAGTTGACAGTCAACATCTCCAATTTCGCCAAGACGGTCACCCGGGACGTTGAGTAGCGGTAGCTTGCGTCTGCTCGGACGCGGACGTGATGGAAGCCGCAGCAGGAGCCCGGATGAGCGCGTGGTGCCGCCCTTGGCGGTGCGCATGAACGGCAGGCCTTCCTTCCAGAGGCCCGAGCCGACCGCGCGCGCCACCGTCCACTGCACCGACATGGCGGTGAACACCGCGCCGACCATCTGGGGCGGCGGGAACCGCGACGCGCAGCCGGTAGAGCGTGATGAAATGCGCGCGCGCACCGCACCACGAGGCGATCCGAGATCCCGGATGCCGGATCGTTGCTCAGGCACTCGTCGTCTAGAAGACGCTGTCGAAGCTCAAAGGCCTGCTACGCCACTTGTGCTGCCATCAGGTCGCCCGTCGCGGGCCGCGCGCTGATGTCCCCTTCGAGTTCGCTTCGGTAGTGGTTGAGGACAAAAAGGCGAATCGCCGATGACAGGTTGCCGTGCTGGCGGCCTGAATCGATCGAGCCGACAAGTTCCGACAGCGTCATGTGGCGTTCGCCCGCGACCTCCTTCAATCCCCTCCAGAAGGCGTCCTCGAGACTTACGCTGGTCTTGTGGCCAGCGACGACGATGGAGCGTTTTACGATTGTGGACTTCATCGCTCGTCTCCCCCTTGATCCGATGCTGATCAGGATCGCGACGAACCTTCGCATCTCACGCATGTTCTGAGCACGTCCGGCACGCCGCAGGATGCTCGGCTCGGCGCGGACGAACACGCGCTTGATACGAAGATCCCCCACTCCCGAGACCAATGTCCGTGCAAAATGAGTCGACAAGGTGACGAGGTTTCCGTCTTTCGCGAATTGACGAAAGGCCAAAGAGGCTGAGGTTCCAAATCCGCATTCGCTATTGGTCCGATTCCGAAGTTCGCCAGCGCTCGCGGCACGTTACGATGCGAACTTCGGAATCTGAGGACCACTAGCAACTCTATGATTCAAAAGTTCGCATCGTAACGTGCCGCGAGCGCTGGCGA
>DASPWV010000325.1:0-1806 GCA_035637635.1 Vicinamibacterales bacterium
CGACCTTCATGTTGCGCACCGTCTCCATTCGCTCGAAGCTTCCTGACGTCGGCGTCAGCATCTTCTCTGTGATGACGCGTCTCGCGAACGAGCACGGCGCCATCAATCTCTCGCAGGGGTTCCCGGATTTCGATTGCGACCCGGCGCTCATCGATGCCGTGACTGCCGCGATGAAGGCGGGGCACAACCAGTACGCGCCGATGCCGGGCGTGCTCGCGCTTCGCGAAGCCATCGCAGGCAAAGTGGAGCAGTGCTACGGCGCACGGTTCGACCCCTTGACCGAAGTGCAGGTCACCTCCGGCGCAACGGCGGCGCTCTACGCCGCATTGACTGCGTTCGTGCAGCCAGGCGATGAAGTGGTGCTGTTCGAGCCCTGCTACGACTCGTATGTGCCGGTCGTCCGGTTGAGCGGCGGGACACCTGTCTTCGTCAGCCTGCGCTATCCCGACTACGCCGTTGACTGGGACGAGGTGAAGCGCGCCATCAGCTCGCGGACGAAGGTCATCCTCGTCAACACGCCGCACAATCCGACCGGCATGACGTGGACCGCTGACGATATCCGACGGCTGACGTCGCTCGTCGACGGAACGGATCTCATGGTGATTGCCGACGAAGTTTACGAGCACATCGTTTTCGACGGCCGCCGGCATGAGAGCCTGTTGCGCTATCCGGAACTTCGGCAGCGTGCGTGCGTCATCAGCTCGTTTGGCAAGACGTTTCACACCACCGGTTGGAAAGTCGGGTACTGCGTAGCGCCGCAGCCGATTCTGGCCGAAGTGCAGCGTGTGCACCAGTTCATGACGTTTACCGTGCATGGGCCATCGCAGATTGCCTTTGCCGAGTTCGTGGCGCGAGAGCCGCAGGCATCAGCGCTGGCGGGTTTTTATCAACAGAAGCGGGATCTCTTTCTGCAGTTGATCGAAGGCTCGCGGTTCACGCCGCTTCGTTGCGAGGGCACCTACTTTCAGCTGCTCGACTACTCCGCGATCGCGAACGCCAGCGATCGCGACATGGCGATGCGCTTGCTCATCGATCACGGCGTCGCCTCGATTCCCTGTTCGGCGTTCCTGTACCAGGACCGCGGTGGTCCGGTGCTGCGGTTTTGCTTTGCGAAGAAAGAAGAGACGCTGCGCGCCGCGGCCGAGCGGCTGCGGCGCGTGTGAGAGCTCAACGAGCCAAAGGCATTACCACGAAAGCACGAAAGACACGAAAGCACGAAAAAGAATGGTAGTGGTCTAGTTTCGTTTCTGTAATTCTGCGGCGATGCGCTCGCTGGACGGAACTCCGCCCGGATACAGCCGTCACGTCGCTGGCGGATGAGGCACTGACGGTTCCGGCATTCCGAACAGATCACCCTTACCGACCAGCACTGTTGGCGTGCCGTAACCGCCTCGCGGGTCCGACGCCGGCAATGTGTCCGCATCAATCACCTGATACTGAGTCGGTCGTCCAAGCGACTGCAAGGCGGTATCGAGGTTGGCGCGCATGTGGTCCGTATTCACGCAGCCGTCACGCGTCAAGAAGACGAGCGGAGAGGCGGGCGGAGTCGAGCGCGCCGCGCAGCCGACCACCAGGACCGCACAGCCGCACGCGAGCATCCAATGCGTCATCGTCACACGTGCGATAGTAGTGGCGCGTAACAGCTGAATCACTAGCATCTTTGGGGGGGCATCCCTCCTCCACCCCACCGCGCAAAAACCGCGCGGCGGGGACCCCGGCGACTGGCTGCGTTGCTCCTCCCTCAAATACTCCCAGTATTCTCGGTCGTCGCGCCTTGCCATTCGGGCGCCGCGCTCCAAAATCTGC
>DASPWV010000326.1:0-2759 GCA_035637635.1 Vicinamibacterales bacterium
TCATTAAGCCTCGCTTCGCTCGGGAGGCCTCGCTTCGCTCGGTAGGCCTTCGCGCCGCGAAGCAGCGCGCCTACGCGTAGCGCCTACGCGCCCATCTGCCAGCGCCGGATGGATTCGAGCGGGTGCACCAGCATCAGGATATTCAACGTCAGGTTGTCGCGTATCGCGTAACCGACGCCCACCTCCATCGCGAGTGTGGCCAGCAGCACCGTGCCGATCCGCAGGCGGCTGGCGAGAAAGAACCCCAAGGCCATCGCCCCGATATCTGAAATGGAATTGATCACACTGTCGCCGTAGTAGTCGAGCGAAATCGTCGCCTCGCGGTAGCGATTGATGACGAAATCGGTGTTCTCGAAGACTTCCCACGACGCCTCGATCGCGAGCGCAATGAGGAAGCGCGCTCCAAGCGGCCAACGCCGTCCGACGAGCCACAGGAAAGCGTAGAACGCGAACCCGTGAATGATGTGCGAGAACGTGTACCAGTCGGAGAGGTGCTGCGAGTTTTCCGGGCTCGCGACGATGCCGTGCCAGGGCTTGATGTAGCCGCACGTGCAGATGGGCACGCGGCCCATTGCGAGCAGGATGACAGCGGCGACGCCGGCAATGGCGCAGCCGAGAAGAAGAAACGCGCAGTTCGTCCGCGGGCTATTTAGCTGTCGCTGCGGCAGTGACGGTCACCTTAACATGCGCGTTCGTCCAGCAACACTGGAACCCCCCGCCTCCTTCGCCCGTGCGATCGTTGACCTGCGCGCGCAGTACGTACTCGCCTGGCACCGCAAACGTGGCGGTCGTGATCGCCTTGCCGCCCGCAGCGGCGTCGACCTTCACGTTGCTGTCGGCAAACTTCACATCGGCCGGCCCTCGGTACGCGTGCCACGAGAGCCGCACCGGCGGCAGGCGTTGCGCGATGGCCGTGCTCGCGCTGCCCGCGTCAGGCTCGCCTTTCAGATCGTCGGAGACCCAGGCGGTCAGCGTCAGCGGCGCAGCGGTAGTTGCAGTGTATGTCGCGGCAAATCCGTTGCGAGGCGGTCCCGTGAACTCCTTGCCGTTCTCCTCGAACTTGATCCGCGGCGGCTCGTTGCCCATCGCCATCTCTTTGTAAGGCTCGACTTGATAATCCTTGACGAGACCAACGGGCACCGATGCCGTCTTGCCGTTGGCGACGATCGTCCACGTGTATCGCTTATTGCCGAAATCCTTTGGCACGGTGATCGTGAACACACCCCACTGACGGCGAGTCTCGAAGTGCGTGGGCTGGCCCAAATCGGGACCGCCGGGTTCGATCCGATTGTTCGGTCCAATCGGTATGTCGAGTGTTTCTTTAGTGTTGCGATTGAAGTATCCGAGCAGCAGGCTGTACGTGCCGTCCTCGTTCTGAAACCAGCCTTCGAACGCGGGCGTCACGCCCTGGCCGGCGTCTTTCGGCGGCTCGAGGGGCAGTTGGCGGGCCGAGGAGCCAACGGTCAACAACACACACGTGACCGCGGCGAGAAAAACGACACCGCAGTACGAAACGGTACGGTCACCCTGCATTCCGAAACTCCCACACTCGAGATGTGGCGATGTGGTGATTTGATGATGTGGTGATGTGATGTGTTATTGCTGCCGCTCGCGCTCCGTTGTCGTCGGCGTCAACGCCTTGCGTTTTTCGACTTCCTTCTTGAAGTCTTCGTCGTCCATGAACGTGATGTTCACCCACGCGTGCGCCATTTCATCCACGGTCCGGTCGCCCCAGCCTACCCACTGATTCGGATCCGGATTGTTCTTGTTGGCGGTCGTGTTGTCGTGCCACGTCGTAAATTTGAGCACTGTTCCCTTCGGCAAGAGCGGCGCCGCGTCATCGTCGAACACGTAGTTGGTCATCCAGGCGAAGTCGAACTTGTCGACGTGGCTCAAGACCTGCGTCTGCCCGTTCGGCAGAATCGCCTCCATCATCATCGCCTTGCCGCGCAAATGCATGTGGGGCTGGAAGTTCTCGACGCGCCCCGCTTTCGGCATCACGTAGAAGTTGGTGCCGACGTACATCGAATTCGGCTGGATGTCGAGGTTGCGGTTCCCCCCGGTAATGGCGCTGTGCAGCGCCAGCACCTGCCGGAACTTCGGCTCCTGTCCCTTCGGATACAGATAGATGCCGAGCTCCACGTTGTCGGTGATGTCTTCACCGACCGCGTGGTAGTGGATATCGAAGCGGATTCGCGAGCCCGGCAGCATCAGTTTGCCGGAATCAGCGCGCATGATCTCGCCCTGCTTGCCGATAGCCCACTCCATGAAGAGACCAGCGCCGACGTCTCCGCCGCCGGCGTCATCGTCGGTTCGAGCGGCGGCTGCGCGCGGGCCGGGAGTGCCGTCGTCCTGCAGCAGATAGGCAAGTGCGTGATGCGTGATCCTGCGGCCCTTCAGCGAGGCCGGCCGAATCTCGATCGCGCGGACCCAACGGGGCTCGGTAATGCCGGTCGGCACGATGGGCTTGTACCAGGCATCCTGCGCGACGGCTTTCTGTGTGTACGGCGGCGACTTGAGGATCAAATCCGGCTTGCCGAACATCTTCTCGAAGTTCCACACGGATTCGCTCGGCCACTGAACGGGCGGCGGCATGTCCTTCGGGTCGCCCTTGGGGGCGCCGGCGTCAACCCACTTCACGATGGTGTCGATTTGCTCGTCGCTGAGGGAGCGATCGTTTTTGAACTTCTGAATCCCAACGGTCTTGTCCACGTGCCACGGCGGCATCTGTCGTGACTGGACGCGATTCTTGATGGAAC
>DASPWV010000327.1:0-1735 GCA_035637635.1 Vicinamibacterales bacterium
GCTCGGGTTCTTTTTCCTTCGCGCGCCGCTCGGCCAGTTGTTCAATCTTGCCGCGCCGGAACCCGCTATCTACGCGGACCTCACATCGATCTTTCTTGTCTCTGTCGGCGTTGGCTATCTGCTGCCGTACCGAGACCCATCGCGCTATCGTGTCTATTTGTGGCTGTTCGGCGTGATCTTGAAATCTGCGGGTGCCGCGGCATTCGCACTGCATTACGTCTTGGGCAACGCTCCAGCGTCGTTTCTGATCTTCGCGGCAAGCGACGCCATCATCGCGTGCCTGACACTCGCCGCGTTAGGGACGGCGCCTGCTGAACCACCAATAGAGAGGAATGCCTGAGAGGATCACGAGCACACCCGCGAGCGTCACGCGAGGATTCGTGAAGATCGCGTTGAGAACAATCGCGAGGCTCGCGATCACGAAAATCGCCGGCGTCACCGGGTAGCCGATGGCCTTGAATGGACGCGGCGCCTGTGGATTGCGAGCGCGCAGCACGAACACCGCGGCAACCGCGATACCCGCGAAGAGCGTAATAGCGAACCCGACGTAGTTGCCGAGCGCGTCGAGGCTGCCCGTCAGGATCAGCACCGAAGCCCACAGGGCCTGCGCCACGACCGAGATCGCAGGCGTCTTATACGTGCGATGGATGCGGGCTGCTGCCGGAAAGAAGACGCCGTCGCGGGCCATCGCAAAATACACGCGCGGTCCTGCAAACGTCCACGCGTTGATGCCTGCAGCCAGACTGATGAGCGACACCACGCCCATGATGTCGCCGGCACGCGCACCGAGCAGCCTGTCTGCCACGACATCCAGCACGCTTCCCTTGATCTGCGTGAGCTCGCTCATCGGAACGACGTACAAATACAGCGCGTTGAGCAGCAGATAAATCACGATCACCGCGGCCGTGCCAAGCGCCAGTGAGAGCGGCAGATTTCGCCCCGGGTCTTTGACTTCCTCGGCCATGTAGGCTGCCGCGTTCCAGCCCGAGTAGGTGAACATCACCAGCACCAGCGACGAGAGGTAGCTTGTCGCCGTCACGGCTCCAGTCGCTTCGCTGAGGTTGCCGGGAGCACCCGCACCAATCGTCAGTCCGAGCGCGATGAAGATGAGAAGCGCCGTGACCTTGAGGGTTGCCAGGATGTTGCTGACCACGCGGCCCGGTCCGACGCCCACGATGTGCACGAACGCAAACGCCCACACCACGGCGATGGCCATGAGCGTCTGGCGCGAGAATGTCATTCCCACGTACGGAATCGGAATCGAGAAGAACGGCGTCGTGTTGTTCACGCCGGGGATGAACCGATCGAGGTAGAGCACGAACACCACGGCGCTTGCGGCCATGGCACCGGCAAAACCGGCAACGAACGACGTCCAACCGGTGAGAAATCCCGCGAGCGATCCGTACGCTTCGCGCAGATACACGTACTCCCCGCCTGCGCGAGGCCTGAGCGCGGCCAGTTCCGCGTACCCCATCGCGCCGCAAAACGCGAGGGCGCCGCCGACGAGCCACGTGGTCAGGAAGAGCTTCGCATCGGGAACGCTGGCGGCAATCATCACGGGGAAAAAGAGAATCCCGCCGCCAATGACATTGGAAACGATGATGGCCGCCGCGTCGAGAGGACCGAGACGCCGTTCGAGAGTAGATGTGGTCGAAGCCGTGGTCACTTGGTCAGCAGCTGTCGCGCGACTTGAAACTCGGCGAGTTTAGCCCAGGCCATCGATCCATGCTTCAGG
>DASPWV010000328.1:0-11526 GCA_035637635.1 Vicinamibacterales bacterium
CAGGCCGACGAGATTCCGAAACGCCACGATTGCGATAACCAGCACGTACGCGCACGAAGCCGCGAGCAGAACCTTTGCGCGTCGTGGTTCACTCCAGCGAGCGAACGAGAGCAGCCACGCCAGTGCGGGGAGCACGAGGACGCCATGCATCATTACGGCATGCATCGGTTTCAACGCGCCTCCCGTCCAGTAAGCTGCTTCCGGATTGCCGCTGAAGACCAGCACCATTCCTCGGCCGATCATCGTCGCGCCGACAGCCATGGCTCCGCACAAAGCGATGAAGCCGGTCCGAATCGCAATCCTCATGCTGATGGGCACCTCGGAATTGCTGCGGAACGCGGCCACAGTAAGCACAACAATCATCGCAACGAGAGCGCCGCCGCCGCCGGCGAGGCCGCGCGCTACCCACGCGTCGAATCCCGTCTCGACGTTGAAATGAGACGGCACGCCACGCCAGGTCTGGAGTGAAACCAACGCTGTTTCGAGCACAGACGCCGCGGTGAAACCTGTCAGGAGAACCGATCGAGCTCGCGTTCCAAGTTTCAGGAACCGCGACACCCACACGATCGTGAAAAGCGTGATTCCGAACGACAGGCCAAACGTCGCCGGCTTGCGGAACGAAAGAGGACCCTGCCACGAACCGCCGCTGATGACGAGAACTGCGAGATGAATCAGCCCGCTGACCAGGAGCAGCGCGGCAACGAGATAGCCTCTACGCTCTGCGGCGTCCGCGCGGTGCCAGAATTTCTCCAGGGCGCGTGGGATCGACTGCTCCACAACGATGGCTTCAACCTCCACGAATTACAGTGTGCGCGATGATTGTGGAGAAAATGTGAAGCCATGTTGGGCCACCCGACCATGGCCTGGAACATCACTTCTTATAGCCAGGACCAAACAGCGCACGTCCCGCATGAGCGCCGGTGTGTTTCCCGTTCCGCACGGTGACCACTCCATTGACGATGACGGTGTCGATGCCGACGGGGTACTGATGTGGCTTTTCAAATGTCGCCGTGTCGGCAACCGTGTTGGGATCGAAGATGACGATGTCCGCAAAGTAGCCTTCCTTCAGCGTCCCGCGATCCGCAATTTTCATTTGCGACGCAGCCAGGGTGGTCATCTTTCGCACCGCTTCGGGGAGCGGCAAGACCTTTTCATCGCGTACGTAATGGCCGAGGATTCGGGGGAACGTGCCATACGATCGCGGATGCGGCTGACCGCGCCCGAGCTCGCCCTCCGGCTTGATGGCCGATGAATCAGTGCCGACGCTGACCCACGGAAACTGCATCGCGGTCTTCACATCGTCTTCAGACATCATGTGGTACAGCGCGCCGACGCGACCTTCGTTTTCCGTGAGGACCGCGAACAATGTTTCCCAAAGGTCCTGTTTCCGATCGGCGGCGATCTGTGAGAGCCGCTTGCCGACGATCGACTGATCCTTGTCGGCTGGCACCGAGGCGATCTGAACGCCGTCGAAGGTCGCGCCACCAAGCAGGTTCTCCACCTCGGTATTCGCCTCGATGTCGTGGCGCATCCTGGCCCGGTCGCCGGGATTCGCCAGCCGCGCGAGCATGGCTTCGCGTCCGCCCTCCTGCGCCCAACCCGGCAGCGTCGCTTGCAGGCCGGTGCCACCCGCGGTGTACGGGTACTGACATGCGGTGACGTTGACACCCCGCGCCTGGGCCTGCTCCACGAGTTGCCGGATCTCGGCCATGTGGCCCCAGTTCGCCTTCGCCGCGATCTTCAGGTGATAAATGACGACTGGCAGACCGGCCTGTTCTCCAATCTGAATGGCTTCCGCGATGGCCTCTTTGAGACGGAAACTCTCTCCCCGCACGTGCGAGATATAGATACCGCCGTACTTCGCTGCCACTCTTGCGAGTGCGACGAGCTCGTCGGTCGTGGTGTACGACGCCGGCGGATAAATGAGCGCGGTGGCGAACCCGAAGGAGCCCTGCTGCATCGCGCGTTCGAGAATGTCCTGTTCGCGTTTCAGTTCCGCCGCGCCGGCGGCGCGATCCGCCATGCCCATGACCTGCTCGCGCAGCATCGCCACCGGCGCAAACGAGCCGAGATTGATCGACGTTCCCTTCGTCTCGAGCGCGTGGAGGTAGCCGTCGAAGCCGCTCCAATCGAATTTCAGACCGAAACGCTGGATGGACGGATCGTCGGCGTCGTCTGGTGTCCAGAGCGCCGGCGTGCCGCCCTCGCCGATGATTTCCGTGGTGATGCCCTGACGAATGTGGCTTTCTCCATTTCCATCAGCCAGCAACGTCGTGCCGGACTGCCCCTGAACGTCGATGAAGCCGGGCGCCACAACGCGGCCACGGGCGTCGATCTCCTCCCGGCCGCGACCCGGCACGGTGCCGATGGCGGCAATCCGTCCGTCGCGCACCGCGACGTCGACGCGGCGTGGCGGCGTGCCGGTGCCGTCGATGAGATCGCCGTTCCGGATGACGACATCGTAGGTGGGACCGCAGGCGATGGTCGCCAGGAGGCAGAGCAGAGAGAGGACGGTTTTCACGAGGTGAGTCTACGCCCGCGCGCACTGGAATGGCTTTGCCACCCGGTCATGCGGGCGCTCGTTGAACGTCAGTGCCGAATAACGCTGACGAGCAACTACTTCGCGCCGGCTTTCTCCAGAACCGCCACCACTTCCTGGCGTCCGAAGATCTTCGCCAGTTGCATCGCCGTCATGCCGCTATTCGCCTTGGCCGTCAAATCGGATCCAGCCTTCACCAGCGCTGCCACAGTCCCTGCGCTGCACGACTGCACCGCGCCGACCAGCGGGGTGGTGCCGTTCTGTGGATCCTTCGTCTTGACGTCGGCCTTGCCCGCGAGCAGCGCGCGAATCACCGCCTCCGATTCCTCCTGCGACTGCGTACAGAACAGCACGGCGTAATTGAGGGCGTAGTGGTTGTCGGCGTCTTTTTGATTGGGACTCATGCCGGCGCGCAGAAACAGCTTGACTGCATCGACCTTGCGGTCGGCAATCGCGTGGAAGAACGCATCCGGCGTGAACTCGTAGCCCATCGCGCCCAGCGCGCGCTTGAGCGCGGTCGCGTCGCCTTTGCCGGGGGCGTCGCTCGCCTCCGCGGGGAGCGAGACCTCGACATCCGGCTCCAGCACCGCAGTGCCGCCCTTCACAATCGCCGCCTTGACGATGGCATTGAAGAACCATGTCTGGCCGAGCATCTTCGACTTGAACTCGGCGTTGATGCGGTCGTCGTTCAAGGCGGATAAATTGATGGTCGACAGCGAAGCGAAGGCGCGCCCCGTCTCGGCGATGGCCGAGTGGTAGGGCACCACTGCAATCGAATCGAAGCCGTACTTCCAACGCAGCTTGACGGCGTGTATGGCTCCGGTGCCTGCCAGGCGCGTCAGGTTGGCAGGCGACCGATCGGCCGGGGCGACGGCGACATCGCTCACCAGCAGAATGATGTACTTCTCCGAGTCGTCAACGGGCGACGTTTCGAGCGTCGCGTAGATGTTGTTGAACCGCGTCGTCTTGCCGGCCACGGTGAACGTGCCGAGTACGGAATCCTGAGCAGCCGCCGGGATCGCGGTCCCGAGAAGAACTGCACACACGCCAGCGACGCGCCTCGGAGCATTGGACATCATTCGCTAAACCTCTCGGTTATTCTATCGAGACAGGCGGCGACGACGGCACATTCCTTTTTGAACTTGACTCGTTCGTTTTGAATTCAGGCTGGCGAATTACTTTGTGATACAAAGTGCCATTGCGATGGCGCGGGCGCAACGGCTGTTCGACGTGATCGGGGCTTGGGCCGGACTTGTGGCATTCGCGCCCGCAATGGTGCTGATCGCGGCAGCGGTACTGATCGACGATGGCCGGCCGGTGTTCTTCGGTCAGGAGAGACTCGGGTATCGGCGGCAGCCATTCCGACTCCTGAAGTTCCGAACAATGCGCGATGGGCGGGTCACGCGGGTGGGACGATTCCTCCGCGCCACCGGCCTGGACGAGGTGCCGCAGTTTTTCAACATCCTGCGCGGCCACATGAGCGCCGTCGGGCCGCGGCCGCTCACCGCCGACGATGTCGCTCGCCTCGGCTGGAGCGGCGCCGAATTCGACTTTCGCTGGACGTGCCGCCCCGGCCTCACCGGACTTGCGCAACTTGTCGGCGCACGCGCGGATGACGAGGCCGTGCAACTGGACCGAATCCACACGCGTGGATGGAGCGTGTGGCTCGACTGTCAACTCATCGCGTGGTCGTTTGCGGTCAACGCCTTCGGCAAAACCAGAATTCGGCGGTGGATGCGGCTTCGCTACTCGATCTGTCTACCAGTAGGATGGTCGGCGGCGGTCGGTGTAGCAGCCGAGTCCGCGCGGGACGTTTGATTCCGACGGCGTGCTCCTTGCACGTCGGCAGCCGGAGTATTTCGCATGACGAAACACACCATCGCGAATGCAACCTCGATCGTACTAATGACCTTGGCGAGCGTGCACGCCGCACTGCCGGATAGTCCCGTCAATCTCACTGCGGCAGTCATGGGTTCGACGGTGACGGTGTCCTGGCTGGCGCCTGCAACCCCCGTCACCTCCTACATGATCGAGGCGGGTTTCTCACCGGGTGCAGCGAATCTGGCCGCATTCTCGACCGGAAGCACGGCGACGCAGTTTTCCGCCGCGGGTGTCGCACCGGGCACCTATTACGTTCGTGTGCGGGCCATCAATCAAGACGGCGTCAGTGCCGCCTCCAATGAAGTGCGGGTTGACGTCATGGGATTCTGTTTTTTACCGACCATGCCGAGCGGATTGACGGATTCGGTGAGTGGTTCGATGGTCGCTCTTCGCTGGATTGAATCGGTTGGGGCTGTCACCTACATTGTCGAGGCCGGTTCCGCGCCTCGCTTGGCCAACATCGCCACCATCGACTTGCGGTCGAACGTTCCAACGCTGACGGCGAGCGCTGGCCCGGGCACCTACTACGTGCGGGTGCGCGCGCGTAACAGCTGCGGACTGTCGCCGCCTTCAAACGAGGTGGTCATCGCGATATCCGGTTGAACCGGCAGTTTCGGAAATCGAACAGGGCCGGAAAGCTGTGTCGCGGGAATGAATGGCTGCCGCCCGAGATCGTCGGCACTATTTCAACCACATCGCCGCTCTCGAGCGGATGGTTGCGCACGCCGTGCAACAGCATCTCGTCGTTGACGGCGAAGTTGTAGATCGGATCGGCAAGCTCGCGCGCGAGGCCCGGAACGTGGGCGTCCAATGCATCCAGCAGCGAGCCGATGTCAGAGGGCGACTCGTCGAGCGTCAACTCTTGTCCCGCTCTCGCATGGAGCATCGCGGGAAAGCGCACGGTGATCATGTACCAACCATCTCCATCAACTCCGTCTTCCACGGCTCGCGGGGAACGCCTTCGTCAGTCAATTGGGAGATGTCATAAAAGCGCGACAGCATGCGATCGAACTCGTCGCGATCGATGCGCTCGCCCTTGAAGGGACCGGCGGTGTTTGGCTCGTCGAACCAGCGATCGGGCAACGTATCGTCCTTACGTCGCACGCCGAGTCGATGATTGATCATCCGTTCCACGCCTGTGATGTTCAACCCGGCGCGATCGAGCTCCTCCAGCGTGAACTGGAGGCCGGTCACGTTTGCCAGCTGCTTCTGAAACTCCTCCATCCCGGGAAGAGAGGGGCTGTTGAACAACTTGGTCGTAAAGCGGCACATGCCGACCGCGTCTCCGACCGCGAAGATGTTCTCGCACGCGCGCACGGCCTGCTCCTTGCCCGCATAGCCGTTGGGTTCTGCGCTGACCGGCCCGCCGTACAGCCTCTCCTTGAACGCGGGATCGTCATTGATCTTTGCGTTGATCTCGAGCGTGACGCGATTCCGCAGGTGATCCATCCCGCGCGTGGCGACGGCAAGGCCGAGCGCGAACGCCTTCAGAATCCGAGCGTCATGCGGATCGCTTTGCCACAGCCCCTTGACCGCCATCCGGTATTTGAGCGCCTCGGCGGGATAGTGGCCCTTCTCCACTGCGCGAGCGCTGTCGGCGAGGACGTTGCCAAATCCTTCTCGGGTCGCCGTCATGAACAGCAGCTGCTCGACCAGCGCTGCATCGCCCCACTGAAGCTCGAGCCCGCCGGTGTGCGCCTTCGTGATGATGCCGCGCTGGAACAGCTCGAAGGCCCACGCGATCGACGAGCCCATCGACGCGGTATCAAATCCGAGATCGTTGCAGATGTTGTTGAGCCGAATGACAGGTTCGACCGTGTCGATTCCGAGATTCGGACCGAACTTTCCGAGCGTCACGTACTCGGGACCGTCGCCTCGTCCGTACTTATCGCTTGGCAGCGTGTGCAGATCGTTGAGCGGACGGCAGTTGACCGGACAACGAAAGCACCCTTCCATGCCTGGGCGATAGGGGTCGATGTTCGACGCGTCCAGTCGTTCGGTCCACGTCGTTTCCTGATTGTTCTTCGCGCCCATCGCGCCAAGCAAACGACTGGGTCTGTAGAGGAACGGCGTACCGGTTGTCGACAGCGCCGCTTTCACAACCGAGGTGCCCAGAAGTTTTCCTGCGATGTGGCGGTTGTAGGGTTTGTACGGCTCCGGAGTCGGAAACTCGTGAATCGCAGAGAGGGTGACGATGGCTTTGAGGCGGAGCGATCCCATCTTTGCGCCGGGACCGCCACGCGCGTAGATGGCCTTCGGTCCGGCCATGATGCCGCTCGTCAGCACCAGGTTTTCGCCGGCGCGCGTGATGTTGACCATCGACATGTTGCGCGCCCACACACCGCCCAGATCGCGCTCGATCGAGAGGCGCATGTCGATGTTGTCGAGTCCGACATACGGCCGGGCGTCGCGAAACTCGAATCGACCCTCGTGAATGACGAGCAGCGTCCACGCCGGCGCGCGTCCGTAGATCACCAGGTGATCGATCCCGTTCATCCTGATGAACGATGGAAAGTAGTCGCCCGCATTGCAGTCCATCAACACCCCTGAATCAGGTGACCACGATGTGCAATTGCCCCGCGCGGCGCTGGGAACGAGACCTGTGAGCGGACCTGAGCCGAAGATCAGCGGGATGCCGGGATCGAGCGGCGTTTTCGTTTCGTCCAGCAGACGGAACAGGTAGTACATGTTTGCGCCACGCCCGCCGATGAGCGCGCGCGTCACCTTCAACGGCGTGTACGCACGTCGCGTTTCGCTACGTTCGAGATCGATGAAGACAGTGCTTCCCTGCGATGCGTATTGCGGCTCGCGCGGCATTTCGTTCAGCAGGCGCTCGACGCGATCGCGGATGGCCATTGCGCATCTTCACTATAGCGCCGTTTGAACAAGCGTTCAAACGGCCGCAGATAACCACGGAAAAATCTGTGTTCTATCTGCGTTCCATCTGTGGCCCATCTGTGGCCATCTGTGTTCCATCTGTGTTCCATCTGTGGCCATCTGTGGCCATTTGTGCCCATCTGTGGGCATCTGTGGGCATGCGTAAGCGAAGGCTGGTCCCGTGTTTGCGTGCATGTGGAGCATGACAAACTCTGCAGTTTCTGTTCGGTTGCTCGGTGCAGTTGCTCTGTTGAGCCTGTTCCCCACGTGGGCGCTCGCGCAGCCGCACACAGGACAGGTCGCCGCCGGCGGCGATATCGGCGTGTACATCCCTACCGATGAACAACTCTCCACAGGATGGATTGGCGACGGGTTTCTCGAGTTCTATGCCACGCCTCGACTCGGCTTTCGTCCCATCGTCACCGCCATTCGCACCGGCTACGATCGGTTTGACGACGACGATGAGCGGCAGCTGCGGCTTGGACTCGACGTGATTTACAACTGGGAAGGCGGCAACATTCATCCGTTTGCAGGCGTTGGAGCCGGCGTCCACTTTCTGCGCTTCTATCGAAACGGCAACCACGAAGGGCCGGACGACAACAACTTCGGCGCGAATGTGCTCGGCGGCGTCGAGATCTTTTTCAATCCGACGTGGACCGTGAAGCTGGAAGGCCGGTATCAGTGGGTGCAGGACCGGCCGGCCATCGATCCTGATGGACTCGGGCTGTTGGTTGGACTCAAGAAGTACTTCTAGGCAGCCTGGACGCGTAGCGCGAGTCCTATAATTGCCTCCACCAATGGAGGCTCTATGCATCGTCTCGTCCTCATCACCGTTGCCGGCGTGCTGCTTGCCGTGACCCCTCACGCGCAAGTTCCCGGCGATCGGCCTGCGGGCAACCCACGCGGCACCCGATCGGTCGTCGTCGCGCGCAACGGGATGATTGCGACCAGTCAGGCGCTCGCCTCCGCCGCGGGTCTCAAGGCACTGCAGGATGGCGGCAATGCCATCGACGCCGCAATCACGGCGGCCGGCGTTCTTGCCGTTGTCGAGCCGACGATGAACGGCATTGGTGGTGATCTGTTCGCAATCGTCTGGGACACCAAGACGAAAAAACTCTATGGACTCGACGCCAGTGGACGGTCGGCCTACACCGCAACACCGGAAGAGTACGCGCGCCGCGGTCTCAAGCAGATGCCCGGTGCGGGTCCGCTTGCCGTCGACGTTCCAGGAGTCGTCGAGGGCTGGAGCCAGTTGCTCGCACGGTTTGGAACGATCACGCTCACAAAGGCACTGCAGCCGGCGATTCGCTACGCGCGCGACGGGTTTCCGGTACAAGAGATCGTGGCGAGCGAGTGGCAGGGATCTGAAAAGATCCTGTCGCGGGATCCTGCCGCCGCGAAAACCTTCCTGCCCAAAGGACACGCGCCGGCGCCCGGCGAGATGTTCGCCAATCCAAATCTCGCGGCTTCGCTCGAGCTCATCGCGAAAGGCGGACGCGACGCGTTCTACAAGGGTCCGATTGCGCGCGCCATTGTCGCGGACATGAAGGCGCGCGACGGGTTGCTCGACGAGCGTGATTTCACGACGCACACCGCTGACTGGGTGGACACGATTTCAACGAACTATCGCGGCTACGACGTTCACGAAATGCCGCCAAGCACGCAAGGGTTCGTCACCCTGGAGATGTTGAACATTCTCGAGGGCTTCGACATCAAGGCGATGGGACACAACAGCGCGGACTATCTGCACGTCGTGACCGAAGCGAAGAAGATTTCCTTTGCGGATCGGGCCGCGTACCTCGCCGATCGATCGACGATGGCGAAGGACGCGATGAAGACGCTGCTGTCGAAGGACTACGCTGCAGCGCGCCGCAAGGAAATCGATATGCAGAAGGCGGGGACCTATCGTCCCGGTTCTCTGCCCGGCGTCACGCTCGATTATTACGGCGAAGATCTCGGCGACACGATCTACATGACGGCCGCAGACGGTCAGGGCAATGTGATCTCGCTCATCCAGTCGCTTTTCGCGACGTTTGGCGCCGGCATTGTCGCCGGCGACACGGGCATCACGCTGCACAACCGCGGATCAGGATTCAATCTCGTCGCCGGCCACCCAAATCAGATCGGAGCGCACAAGCGTCCGCTGCACACGCTCGTGCCGGCGATGATCCTGAAAGACGGAAAGCCGTGGGTGTCATTCGGCGTCATGGGCGGCGACAATCAGGCGCAGGCGCACGCTCAGGTCGTGATGAATCTCGTCGACTTCCGCATGCAGATCCAGGATGCGGGCGAAGCAGCGCGGATGCGGCACGGCGGCCCGGACCTGGCGCTCGAGAGTGGGATCGGCGCGGATGTGCGAAAAGCGCTCGAGGCGCGCGGGCATACCCTTCGCGACGGTCGCGGGGCCATGGGTGGATTCCAGGGCATCCTGATCGACCCGCGCACCGGTGTGTTGATGGGCGGATCGGATCCGCGCAAGGACGGCCTCGCGATCGGCTGGTAAAAAAGTCGCGCAACGCGGCAAACAGCTAAAAAGGGGACTGTCCTCTTTTGAAAAAGCGCGCAGTCGCGGGTTCGATCAAAGAACCACAAGGATTTCATTGGACGCCGCGCCGAGCCCACACGCGTTCCGCGCACGCATGCGCGCATAATATCGGCCGGGCGGCGCAAGCGTGCTAATCGACGTGGCGCTGCCGAGCGACCTGACCAGCAGATTCGATAAGCCCGGCGCCGATCCCACTTCGATCACGTAATCAGCGGCGCCCGCCGCCGAGCCCCACACCAATGTCACGAGCGGCCCGCTCTGCGAATAGACGAGCGGAGACGTGGTTCCGGGAACCGCGCAGGACACGTTGCCCGTCCATCCAAGCTGCACCACTTCAAAATCGCCGGCGGTCAGCGAACGAAACGCCGGATTCAGCACGTCGTTGTTCCATCGAGGGTCGAACGTGCCGCTGATGTACATGTCGGACCCGTTGTCGGCGACGATCAAGCCATACCGCCGCATCGCGCGGAAGATGCGCTGAATCTCCGGTGGAAACGGCGCGAGGTTGACGCCAGCTTTCAACCGCAGTCGCGCGCCCATCGGCAGGGCCTGCGTATTGTTGCCGGCGCGGTGCGACGCCGGCCACACGTAGCCGTTCGTCGCGCGCACCGTGACACGAAACGCGTGGCGGATTTCGTCGCCGCCAAACGTTTCGTCGTAACGCACGAGCCCCGGAAGAATCGCTAAACCAGCCGCGTCTGCCGATGTCCACCCATCGGGGCGCCGATCGCTCGTGTTCAAATCGAAGAACGCACCCGATCCAGCGGTCCAGCCTCCACCGTTCCAATGCAGATCGTAGAGCTCGTACAGCTGCCGATGATCGCGATCCACGATCAACATGTGCCGATCGCCGCCGGCAGTACTCGATCCCGGGTAGCCGCCTTCAATCCAATACGGCTGCGTGATGGCTTCGTCGGGAATCGGATAGAACGGATAGCTTCGACCGCTCGCGCGATCGACGCCGTCGCTCTCGTCGGCGTAGTAGAACTCAACGGCGCGTTTCGGTTGATCTCCCGAGACGACCACGTACGGGAAGCCGTAAATGCCGATGCTTCCAGGCGACTCGTATCCGCCAAAGTCAGGGTGGAGACGACGCGTGCCGCCGTTGTTGATGAACGCGATGAACTGCGCCGATCGGGCGTCGACGGGAGCCTGCGAGATGTCCTGGTTCCACCAATTGTCCGCGGGAAACAGCGGGAGAGGCGCGGGGAGCGCGCCTCCTGCCTGCGCGTCTGCAGGAGCCTGCGCGTGAAGCGCGATGACGGTTGCGATGACGACGCCGATCGATGAAAGAACGCGCATCGGCAGATTCTCCTCGCAAAAACACTGCCGCGGCCAACCTATTCTCCCCGCTACTGGCGCGGCTGGTGCGTCGCCGAAATTCGAACGCGATCTGACAGGTTTGTCCTTGTATCATCTCGCTGAGGTCAAATTGATGCGTCACCTAGCGATCATCGGTTTTGTCGTCGCGGTCACTGCGGCTATCGCGTGCGGAAAGTCTGAAGCGGAAAAGCAGGCCGAAGAAGCCGCCAAGCAGGCGCAAAAGGCCGCCGAAGCCATGAACAAGGCCGCGGAGGCTGGAGGCGCAGCTGCCGCGCAGGGCGCCGCAGGCGCGGCGCAAGGCATGGAAGCGTTCGCCAAGGCCATGCAGGCCGCCGCGGCTGCCGCGGGTGGCGCAAACGAT
>DASPWV010000329.1:0-2040 GCA_035637635.1 Vicinamibacterales bacterium
GAATTGTTCCGCAGCGGCGGCGGTCATTACGACGTCTACGAAGGGGGAGCAAGCTTCACGGACGTGCTGCGAACAGAGATCGACTTCCTCCATCGCCACGCCAAGGTCGCCACACGTAAAGTGTGACTGAAGGTCCTCTCAAACGAGTTCCGAGGGATAGCCGTACGCGATGGTGGTGGACGCGTTCCACCACTTCATTCACCGGGAACTTCGGGTAGCGTTGCATACCGACACGGTTCACGCTCGCGAGCTCACTCTCGTTCTCAAGATCTGTATGAGACGGCTCCATCGATGCGTCCCCGCTAGTCTCCTGTCCAGTCTAACTCTTTACAATGGCGTCCCTGCACCGCCGCACCTTATCCAGGATGACATCTGCAGTGGCTTTCCACACAAACGGCTTCGGTTCGCGGTTCCAGTTGGTCAGCCATTGGTAAATGGCATGCTCCAGGTCCTCGACACAGTGAAACGTCCCTCGGCGGATCATCCGATCCGTGATCAGCCCGAAGAGACGTTCGACCTGATTGAGCCAGGAACTGCTTGTCGGCGTGAAGTGGAAGGGGAATCGGCGCCGCTTCTTCGGCTTCAACCACCGCTGGACGGCCGCGCTCTTGTGAGTGGAGTAGTTGTCCAGGATCAGGTGAATCTCATGATCCGACGGGACCGCGGTTTCCAGATGGTTGAGAAACCGGATGAACTCCTTGGCGCGATGGCGCGGCAGACAACTGCCAATCACTTTCCCATTCAAAATGTTGAAGGCGGCAAACAGCGTGGTGGTACCGTGCCGCTTGTAATCGTGCGTCTGCCGCTCGGGTAGACCGGGGCGTAACGGCAAAATTGGGGCGGTCCGATCCAGGGCTTGGATCTGGCTCTTCTCGTCGACACACAGAACCAGCGCGCGATCGGGTGGATTCAAATACAGGCCGACGATGTCGCGGACCTTCTCTTCGAACTTCGGATCGTTCGACAATTTGAACCGCTCGACCCGGTGGGGCTGGATGTCGTGCTTTTGCCAGACGCCGTGGACCAGTGTCCGCGTCACACCGAGCTGCCGCGCCAACGTGCGCACGCTCCAGTGGGTGGCATCCGGCGGGCGTGTTTGCAACGTGACGTCCACAATCTTCTGTTCCAATTCAGCGGTCAGCACGCGGCGCGATCGTTTGCGCCGTTGCCGCCGCCGAATCGCGTCCACCCCGTCACGTACGAAGGCGGCGCGCGTGGCGATCACAGTCGGACGCGAGAGGCCGGTTTGCTGCGCGATGCGGTTATTGGGAACGCCCTCGGCCGCCAGCAAGATCACCTGGCATTTACGTGAAACGGCCTGCGGCGTCGCACCGGCTCGCGTCAGCGATTCCAAGAGGTGCCTCTGCGACGGCTCGAGCCCGAGCGCGGTCGCGGGAGTGAACATCGCTCCATTCGATCACGTTACGTCTTGATTGTCAACTGTTATAACGGACAGGACACTAGGACGGTGCGCGTTTTCTCGGTCGTTCCCTGTTGCGCGAGCAGTAAGCGCCGCAGGTCGGCCAGGGTCGTGCCATGCGTGGCGAGCAATTCGGCGACGTGTCCCAACGTGTGCACGACCGCTTTGAGCGTCTCGTATTCCGAGTCGCTCAACGCCCCCTGGCGCGCGCGTTCGACCAGTTGCTCTAGATCTTCCATGCGGACGTCGAGCGTCTCGATGGTGAGCGTCATTGTGTCACGCCGAGTCGCGCGCGAAAGTCCGGCCGCAGCGGATAGCCGAGCACGTCCTTGATCGGGCGGGTCCGCCGCTTGGTCGGGGCGCGGTGCCCCCGTCCGGTCGTCCGCCCGAGCACGATCCAATTCGCGGCGCGGTAACACGTGCCGCGAAAGCGCGCCGGATCGATGAAGGTTTCGAGCCAGTAGATCGGGTGGGCGTAGATCTGCTGCCAGTCGCGCGACAACCGGGCCGCCATCCGCCCGAGGACATGTGACGCCAAGTGCGGGACGCGCACCCACGGCAGGATCAGAAACCGAGGATTGTAGGCGAGCAGTCGAATGTGCCGCCGGCGCGCCTCGGCG
>DASPWV010000330.1:0-3123 GCA_035637635.1 Vicinamibacterales bacterium
GAGACTTGTCCGGCAGCTCGCCGTCGAGAGTGCGCTGTTGGTCGTGGGCGCGGCCGTCGTCGGCTTAGCGCTAGCGCTCGCTGGTGTTCGGGTGCTCCAGGCCGCCGCGCCTCCGGGCATTCCGCGTCTGGACGAGACGCAGTTGGATCCGCGCGTCTTGATCTTCACGGGCAGCGTCTCGATCCTTGGCGGTCTCCTCTTCGCCATCGTGCCCGCGTGGAAGACCTCGCGGAGCGATCCCGGGGATGCCCTCAAGCAAGGTGGTCGCACCGGTTCAGGTGGGCTGAAACTGTCTCGCGCCCGCCGCGCATTTGTCGTGGTCGAGTGCGCCCTGGCGGTGGCTCTCCTTGCCGGAGCCGGCTTGCTTCTGAAAAGTTTCATGCGCGTGGAGACCGTTGATCCCGGGTTCGAAGGGAAACGGGTTCTGCTCGTGCGCGTCACCAGCGCGAGCTTGTCGCGAGAGATGCTCGATCGGATTGCCAGCCTGCCGGGCGTTCAGGCAGTTGGGGCGATTCGGTCCTTTGAACCGAGGAATCCCGACGTCGCGATCACGGCGGAAGGCCGGCTGTCGTTGAGAGCGCCGCTGATCTCCGAACGCGTGACGGCGGGGTTCTTCCAGGCGATGAGCGTGCCGCTCCGGAAAGGGCGCCACTTCACTGAGCAGGATCGCCGTGCCAATGTGGCCATCATCAACGAAACGATGGCGAAGACGTTCTGGCCCCGGGAGGATCCCGTCGGGAGGAGGTTCAAGCGCGGCGCGAGCGAGTCTACAAGTCCATGGATGACCGTCGTCGGAGTTGTTGGCGACATGCGGCGCCGCGGGCTCGAGCGCGATGCCGTGTCCGAGTTCTATGAACCAGAGATCGAGTCAAGCATGGAGCTCGCCATTCGCACAGCGACTGATCCTCTCGGACACGTCGCGAGCGTCCGTCAGGTCCTTCGCTCGTTTGACGGGCACGCCGTTATCGGGGCCGTGGCAACGGCCGAGAATCACCTGGAGGAGCTCGGCGCTGCACGACGCTTTCAGACCTGGCTGATCGCCGTTTTTGCGGGCCTGGGGCTGGTGCTGTCAGCGATCGGCATTTACGGTGTCATGCACTATGCGGTTGTGCAGCGAACGCACGAAATGGGCATCCGGATCGCGCTGGGCGCCGGAGGCTCACACGTGCTGTGGCTTGTGATCGGTGAGGGGCTGCGGCTTGCTTTGATTGGCGTCGCGGCCGGACTGTTGGCCGCGCTCCAATTGACGGGCGTGATGGCTCGTTTGTTATTCGAGGTCAGCTCGACGGATCCGGCGATCTTCGCCATCGTGCCTGTGATACTGGTGATCGTTGCCGTGTTGGCCTGCTACCTGCCGGCGAGACGCGCATCGAAGGTCGATCCGATCGTGGCGTTGCGTTACGAATGAGGGCGGCGCAGCCATCGCAGGCGGTCGAGCTGTCGCAACCACTCGCCGATGGGGTTCCAACTGGCGAAAGTTTGGCTCCCTTTGTGCGCATCCGGACGCACCGGTCTCAACATCGAACAGACGGTCTGGAGGACCATACCTGTAACTCATTCTAGCGTCATCCTTTCTCCAAGACGGCCACCTGGCATGCGAGCTGCGACAACTCGCTACGACTGGAGCTGAAAGCGAGCGAACTGATGCGCTTCAACGAGCATAACCCGTCGAAACGAACGCTGCTGTTTCTGGAGTCGGTTCTCGGCGACGTCAGGTTCGGCTTCCGGATGCTGCGCAAGAACGCCACCGTCTCAGCCGCGGCGCTGATATCGCTGGCGCTTGGAACCGGCGCGTGCATCGCCGCCTTCTCAGTCCTGGATGCGTTGATTCTTAGGCCACTGCCCGTTCGGGAGCCCGATCAACTCGTGCAGTTGACGTTCCCGAGTGACGTCGCTGCCATTGAAAGCGAGATGTTCAGTGAACCGCTCTTCCAGCGGATCCGTTCGGCTGCGTCCGGCCGCATGGAGCTGTTCGGCGTGAGCTATCAGGGTGTCCGGCCCGCCGTCTTCATCAACGGCGCGGCACAAGAAGAACAAGTGCGCGCACAGTGGGTGTCGGGCAACATGTTCGAAACACTCGGCGTCAAGGCGGCGATTGGCCGCACCCTTGATTCAGCAGATGACACTGCTGCAGCGGTTGAGTCAGCGGCGGTCCTGAGTCACCCATTCTGGGTGCGGCGGTTCGGGGCTGATCCTGGTGTCATTGGACAGCGGTTCACGTTTCCCGGAAGCAACCGTCAGTTTCACATCGTCGGCGTGGCGGACGCGCGTTTCACGGGAATCGAGCGTGGCCGGCTCACCGACATCTGGATTCCGAGCGTCACCTGGGACGCGAGAGCACCGTCGATGCCGTGGTGGGACTGGATGAGGATCTTTGGCCGCTTGAGGCCGGGCGTCGAGATTGCGCAAATTCAATCGGAACTCCAGACAACGTTCGTCAATTTCCGCAGCGAGCGAAGCTTCAACGTCGATGAGCCGTGGGAGCGCGTGGAGCGGTATCGCGCGACCCCGTTACACGTGCGCTCCGCCGCGACCGGGCCGTCATCTGTCCAACAACAGTTTCAGCGCCCTCTCTGGATCCTGATGGTCGTGGTGACGCTCGTCTTCGTGATCGCGGGATCGAACGTTGGGAATCTGTTCTTCGCGCGCGCCATTGCACGCGAGCACGAGATGTCCTTGCGGTTATCGATAGGGGCCACCCGATCGAGACTGGTGCAACAGCTCCTGGTTGAAACGAGTCTCATCGCCGCCCTTTCGGCGTTCGCCGGCTGGCTCTTTGCCTGGTTGGCGGCACCTATGATCGTCCAGATGCTCGCGCCGTCCGGCAATCCCGTCTATGCGGATCTCCGCACTGACTGGCGGGCGATTGCATTCATCGTGGCGACCGCCGCTGCGACGAGCCTATTCTTCGGGCTAGCCCCAGCGTTTCGGGCGTCCGGCGCGGCGCCGATGGGCGTTATCAAGGCAGGCAGTTCCCGAGCCGGGTCTGGCGCGCGTGTGTTGCGCCGGCTCGCTGGACTGCAGATGGCGTTCAGTCTCGCCGTGCTGTTCCTCGCAGGCCTGTTCGTCTCGTCATTTATCCGCCTCTCCGAAGTGGATATCGGATTCCGGACGGAGAGCCTC
>DASPWV010000331.1:0-2219 GCA_035637635.1 Vicinamibacterales bacterium
ACCTTGCATGCTGCTGTGCGTGATCTGCGTCGTCAGCCTGTCATTGATGGGCGCGGCCCAGGACTGGACGTATCACGGCGGGGACGCGGGCGAGCGCCGCTTCTCACCGCTCAAGCAGATCACGCCGGCCAATGTCGCGTCCCTTACGACCGCATGGACGTTCGACGTTGGCGCGTCGAATCTGCAAGTGACGCCGCTCGTCGTAGGCGGTGTCATGTATCTGTCCGGCGGCTCGAACGTCTTTGCCCTGGAGCCTGAAACTGGAAAGGTCGTGTGGAAATTCGAAACGCCGGCTCCAGTCGGCCGCCGCGGAGTCGCGTATTGGGCCGGCGACGCGACAACGAGCGCACGTATTTACAGCAGCGCAGGCGATCGCCTCCTTGCGCTCGATGCAAAGACCGGCAAGCTCGCATCGGAGTTCGGCGGCTTCCGATGGATCGATCTCAATCTCGGCATCAAGGGCGACGTCGACGGTCGTATCGGGATGCAGTCGCCGCCAACCATCTACAAGAACATCGTCATCACGGGCGGCAATAACGGCGAAGGCTCGCCGAGCTCGGGTTTGTACGGCGATATTCGCGGGTGGGACGCGCGAACCGGCAAGCTCCTGTGGTCTTTCCACACCGTGCCGCGCGCAGGCGAGCCGGGCGTCGAGACGTGGGAGGGGGAGAGTTGGAAGAACCGCTCCGGAACGAACACATGGTCGTTCTTCACCGTGGATGCAGAACGCGGGATTGTCTATGCACCCGTCGGCGCACCGACATCGGACTATTACGGCGCCGATCGGAAAGGTAAAAATCTGTACGGCAATTCGATTCTCGCGCTGGATGCCACGACAGGAAAGTTGAAGTGGTACCAGCAACTTGTCCACCACGATTTGTGGGATTGGGACTTGCCCGCTGCGCCAACGCTGATTGACGTGCGCCGAAACGGCCGCACGATTCCGGCCGTCGCGGTCATGACGAAGATGTCGACGCTCTTCATCTTCGATCGCATCACCGGGGAGCCAATCTTCGGCATGGAGGAGCGGCCCGTTCCGCAAAGCACGGTTCCAGGCGAAGCGAGCTGGCCGACGCAGCCGTTTCCGCTCAAGCCCGAGCCGCTTGCGCGAATGACCTTCGACCCTTCACAGGATTTCTACACGCTCACGCCCGAACACGCGGCGTACTGCAAGGATCTGTGGACGAAGAACGGCATGTACACGAAAGGTCCGTTCACGCCGCCGGGAACCGAAGGATTCATGGTGACGTTTCCCAGCACACTTGGCGGCGGCAACTGGAACGGTCTCGCCTACGATCCGGCGCTCGGACTGGTGTTCACCAACGTCATGAATCTCGGTCAGGTTGCGCGGATGCAGCTCGCTGCGGATCGGTCGGGTGCGCAAACGTACGTGCGCACCACGCCGTGGGGAGGCAGCGTCGGCCGCTTCTGGAATCCGCAAAACAAGATTCCGTGTTCGGCGCCGCCGTTTGGTGAGCTCGTGGCGGTTGACGTCAACAGGGGCGAGATCGCCTGGAAGGTTCCAATTGGCTTCGTGCCGGAGCTGAAGGAGAAGGGCATCGCCAACACGGGCACGCTGAACATCGGCGGCCCGATTGCGACGGCAAGCGGGCTGCTGTTTGTGGGCGCGACGATCGACGGCTACTTCCGCGCGTTTGATTCGAAAACCGGCAAGCAGTTGTGGGAGTCGAAGCTCGAAGCGAGCGCGCATTCCATCCCGATGACGTTCATGGGCAAGGACGGCCGGCAGTACGTCGTCGTCGCCGCGGGTGGCGGAAGCTTTCTCGGCTCGCCGCCGGGAACGAAGATCGTTGCGTTCGCCCTGCCCGGCACGCCTAGTGGTTAGGATTTTACGCACGTCAGGCAGTCCAGGCAGTCCAGGCACGCCAGGCACGTCAGGCAGTCCAGGCACGCCAGGCACGTCCAGGCACTCTAGTGTCTACGCCGACGTCTCCACTTCCGTCGTCCACGTCCAGCGTCCGCCGCGCTTCACGCGTACCATATTGACCGAGTAGTGGTATTTATCCGCGCGGTAGTAGATATCAACGAGCTCGAACGGCCGGTTGCCGGTGGTGTACATCACTCGCGTCATGTGCATCACTGGATAGAGCACCGGAATGCCTAAGCGCCGCGCCGTATCCGGATCTGCCGGCGCCGCTTCGATCGTCTCGCGCGCACGCAGGATGGGAATCTTCAGCTCCTCCTGCAGAATCTTCAGC
>DASPWV010000332.1:0-6305 GCA_035637635.1 Vicinamibacterales bacterium
AGCGCCTTACCGCGGATGATGGCAATGACGGACGGGGCCTGGGAGAAGTTCGATTGGGTTCATGGGCCTTCGCCGACTGTCCCTCATCGTCCACTCATTGCTTGCGATCGCGCGAAACGGCATCGGAGCGCTCTGGTTCGAGCTCAACAATCTGACACGACGTCGACGGTCTTCCCACGAAGTTAACGCGAACCACTAACTCGTTGTCGCGCTTGGGCTTAGTCGATAAGTCCTACGTTCCTGTGAACTCAGCGTCAAGACCGTTACGGCTGAGCCTATCGGGAACCTCGGCCACAACCGATAAGAGGCGCACATCTGAGAAATCCCGAGCCCCCGAACGAATTGATGAGCTGGTTTGACGACTTCGCCGGGAGGAGTGACTTCATTCTTATGCAATCGTTCAAGCGCGTTCTCACCCTGATCTCTTGCTCCTTTGTGCTCATCGCGGGCTCGGGAGCGACGGTCGGGGCTCAGCCCGGGCTCTCCAAGCTCGATTCCGTTCTCGTCATGCACACCGCGCATCCCGGCAGCGGCGATGCTCGTCTGGCCGTGGTGATTCGCCTGCGGCCCGGACAGCGCACCGCTGTCCGCCTCCAACTCGAAGCCGACGGCCATCACGTGAAGGCCGAGCATCGGCTGATCGACGCAATCAGCGCAGAAGTGTCAGTCAAGGCGTTAACCGGCTTGGCACAAAACCCGAACGTGTTGTCGATCTCGATCGACGCTCCCCTTCAGTCGAATCAAGTCGAGATCCCGAGCTCGAATGCGGCAATCCTGCGCGAGACGCTTGGCGTCAACTCCTCCTCGCCGCAGGGGACGGGCGTTGGCGTCGCCGTCATCGATTCGGGCATCTATCCGTCGGCCGATTTCGGCAATCGCATCACCGCGTTCTACGACTTCACTCAGGGCGGAATAGCCTCCGCCCCGTACGACGACCACGGTCACGGAACGCATGTCGCCGGTCTCATCGGGGGCGCAGGCGTGCTCTCGGGCGGCACGTTCCAAGGCGTCGCACCCGCCGTCAACCTCATTGGACTGAAGGCGCTCGACGCGAACGGTGAGGGATCGGTCAGCACGGTCATCAGCGCGCTCGAATTCGCGACGACCAACAAGACGGCTCTCGGCATCGATGTCATCAATCTGGCATTGGGCCATCCGATCTTCGAATCTGCCTCCACCGACCCGCTGGTCGCCGCTGTGGAGAGTGCCATTCGCGCCGGGATTGTCGTCGTCGTTGCCGCAGGAAACTACGGGATGAATCCGGCGGCTGGTCTTCCCGGGTATGCGGGCATTGTGTCGCCTGCCAACGCGCCGTCGGCGGTCACTGTTGGGTCGATGAACCCGAAGAAGAGTGCGATCCGATCCGACGATCGCATCGATCCGTATAGCTCGCGAGGGCCATCGTGGTACGACGGATCCGCCAAGCCAGACATCGTCGCGCCAGGCCGCGCGTTGACGGCTCCAGTCGCGCCAGGAAGCACGCTCGCAAACGAGCATCCGTCGCAGCTCGTGGCCGGGACGTTCGGATCATTGGACTACATCACCCTCAGTGGTACCAGCATGGCCGCCGCAGTGGCCAGTGGCGTCGTCGCAGTGGTGATCCAAGCGAACCGCGACGCCGTGCTGCTACCGCATCCGGGGCTGCCGCCGAATGCGCTGAAGGCCGTCCTCGAATACACGGCCGTCACCATGACTGATGGGACTGGCTTCGCTTACGACCCATTGGTGCAGGGCGCTGGCGCTGCGAACGCTGCAGGAGCGATTGCCCTCGCAAGCGCGATCGATACCTCGGCGCCGACAGGAACGTGGTGGCTCACGAGTGGCGTCGACGCACAGACGACGATCGCGGACGAAACGAATCCCTGGTCGCAAGGCTTCATCTGGAACAACACGACAGGACACGGCGTGACGGTGTTCATCAACTCGCCGGTTTGGGCCGCGAACATCCTCTGGGGCGACAACATCCTGTGGGGGGAGAACATTCTCTGGGGCGAGAACATTCTCTGGGGAGAGAACATCCTGTGGGGCGAGAACATCCTGTGGGGCGAGCACATCGTGTGGGGCAGCAACATTCTTTGGGGAGAGAACATTCTCTGGGGGGAGAACATCCTGTGGGGCGACCACTTGATTTACGGCAACGACATTCTGTGGGGGAACAGCGTCCTCTGGAGTGACGACAGCGTGTGGAACGGCATTCCCTGAGGGGTGCGTGGTGAGTCCGTTCACCGCACCGTAGCAATGCCGCTCGTTTGCAACATCGTGAAGGACGGTCGCCGAGACGACTGACAAAGAACAATGAGAACACTCCCGCGACTCGCGCAATTATTCGTCGGCGTCGTCGTCGTATCAGGGGGCGTTCTGCTCGCCCTGTCGCTTCGTCTGGCGGAGTTCGATCGTGTCCCTTTGCTGATCGTCCTCGTCGTGGTGTCGATGATCGGTGCGCGCGTCAAGCTGCGGCTGCCGACGAGGAAAAATCGATCGACGCTGTCGGTGTCGAACGCCGTGACGTTTACGTCGCTGCTGCTCCTCGGGCCGCATCCCACAATGGTCGTGGCGCTGGCCGGCGCCTGGTGTCAATCGACATTTGGAACACGAACTCCAAATCCGCTGCACCGGACGCTGTTCAACATCGCCTCGCTGCTTCTCACAGTCGAAGCCGCCGGTCTCGTCTACGCGCTGACGGGTGGAACGATTGGCGCTGTCGTATGGCCTGACATTGCGACGCCGCTCGGCGCGGCCGCGCTTGTCTACTTTCTCGTCAACTGCGGCACCGTGGCAGTCGTCGTGGCGCTCTCGACGCGCCAGCGGGTCGGGTATGTGTTCTACCAGGATTTCGTCTGGGGCGCGCCGAGCTATTTCGTCGCCGCCGCCGCCGCCGCACTCGCGGCGGTCGCCATCGATCGATCCGCCTACGTGTTCCTGCCGTTCGCGGTGACCCCGATGTACGTCACGTATCGTGCGTATCAAGCGTACGCCGGGCGGCTCGCAGACGAGCGTCGTCATCGTGACATCATCGAATCATTGAACGAAGGCATGTTCGTCCTCGCGTACGACGGCAGGGTCGACGTGTGGAACGACGCGATCGAGCGCATAACCGGAATCGGCCGAACCCACGTGCTGAATCGCGAGCTGATCGAAGCGGTGCCCGCTCTGTTGACGACGAGCCTGGGGCAGGCGATCGCGGCGACGCTGCAGGGGGCACCAGCGGCGGTCCTGCCACGTATCGAATTTGCGGTAGCCGGCACCAAACGCATTCTGCACATCCGTCTTCTGCCGTTTGAAGGCGGTGTAACCGGCTTCGTGGCCGACATTACCGATCGCACGGCCGCCGAGGAAGCGCGGCAACTGAGCGAAGAGCGCTACGCCCTGGCCCTCGCCGGAGCCAATGACGGCATCTGGGACTGGGATCTCGTGAACGATGTCATGTTCCTGTCACCACGATGCAAAGCGATGCTCGGGCTCGCGCCCGACGACAAGCCATCGAGCCCGGACGAACTATTTGCTGCCGTGCACCCTGAAGATATCCGTTCGCTGAAAGCCGCGCTGGGTTCGCACTTTGCGGACCCTTCGGATCATTTCGCGCACGAGCACCGCGTCGTTCACCGCGGCGGGGAATATCGATGGATGCTTGCCCGCGGCGTTGCGGTGATGGACAGCGCAGGCCGGCCCGTTCGCATGGCGGGCTCGTTGACCGACGTCACGGAACGTCATCTCGCGCAGGAGCAGCTTCGACACGCCGCCTCGCATGACATGCTGACGGCACTGCCGAATCGCGCGCATTTCATGGAGATGCTGGAAACGGCATTGGCACGCTCGAAGCGGCCGAGCGGTCGCATGTTCGGCGCGTTGTTCATCGACGTGGACCGCTTCAAATCGGTGAACGACACTCTCGGACATCACGTCGGCGATCAACTCCTCATCGGGATCACGAACCGGCTTCAAGGCTGCCTTCGTCGCGGCGACGTGACCGCTCGGCTTGGAGGCGACGAGTTCACGATTCTCCTGAATGAGCTTCTCGATCCTGGCGAGGCAATCCAGGTTGCGTCCCGCATTCAGGAATCCTTCGCTGTGCCGTTTCGGTTGGGCGACCACGAATTGTTCGTAACCGTCAGCATCGGCATGGCGTTGAGCACGACGGGATATGAGCGGGCCGAAGACATCCTTCGCGACGCGGACATCGCGATGTACCGAGCGAAGGCGCTCGGCGGCAACCGCCAGGAAATCTTCGATGTGCACGTGCAGGCCGCCGAAATCGATCGGATCAATCTCGACAACGAGATCCGGTCGGGCGTCGAACGCGGGGAGTTTTACCTGGACTACCAGCCGATTGTGTCGCTTGCGACCGAGCAGTTGGTCGCGTTCGAAGCTTTGCTTCGGTGGAAGCGCCGCGATGGCCGCACAATGTCGCCCGCGGAGTTCATCCCGCTGGCCGAGGAATTGGACGTCATCGACCTTGTCGGCCGCTGGTCGCTTCGCGAGGCGTGCCGGCAGCTCGGCGTGTGGAGCAAGCGGTTTCCCGAAGCGTTGGAGCTTGGGATGACGGTCAATGTCTCCACCCGCCAGTTGTTGAATCCGGAGTTCGTCGCACAGATCACGTCCGCGATCCGCGACGGGGGGATTTCTTCCGACCAGTTGCGTCTCGAAGTCACCGAGACTGCTTTCATGGACAAACCCGACATTGTCGCGACGGTGCTCACGCAACTTCAGGCATTGGGTGTTCAGATCTATCTGGACGACTTCGGATCCGGATACTCGTCGTTGAGTCACCTTCATCAGCTGCCTGTGGACACGCTCAAAATCGATCGCTCCTTCGTCCAGCGTCTCGGGGCCGGACGCGAGCAGCCCGCGATCGTCGAGAGCATCCTTGCGCTGGCGCGGAGTGTCGGGGCGGAGGTAATTGCCGAAGGCGTGGAGACGCGTGAGCAGATGAGCCGGCTGCGGCAGATGGGTTGCGGCTACGCGCAAGGTTTCTTCTTTGCGGAGCCTCTGCCTGCGGCCCTCGCCGAGGTATTCGTCGCTCACGCGGCAGCTCTTTACCCAGGAGCCGTGGGTTCAGGTTCCGTGGACCTTGCGGCGACCGTTCACTAAAGACGCACCGAAGACCACTTGTGCGAACTGTGTCGCTTTGTGGTATAAAACGTCCTTTCACGTCAGGGACCGTAGCGGCAGTGAACACAACGTTGCGCATCTGACGACCAATGGCACCCCTCCGATGTCGCCCCCACCGACCGGACGCACCACTTTGCGCAGACACTCGCTTGGTCGCGAGTGGCCCCGCCTACTTCGACACCTGATCACGGGCCTCGTCGTCATCTCCGGGATCGCCCTGGCCCAGCCGGTCGCTGCGGCGTCTTTCACCTTCAATACTTCCGACAGCCAGTTCACCCCCGGATTCGACAATCAGGGATGGTGGAGCGCGACGGCGCCAAATACCAACACGAACACCAGCTATTTCACCGGCGAACGCGATGACGGCGCAATCCTCCGCAGCTTCTTCACCTTCGATCTCTCGTCTCTCAACCTTGCCGGGCAAACCATCACGGCCGCCACGCTCGAAGTGGCCCGTTACGCGTACGACAGCAACGACGCGAACGAGACGGTCGCGTTTTTCGACGTCTCGACGGATGCGGCGACGTTGAACAACAACACCGGCAGCAATGCAGCCATCTTCAACGATCTTGGCAGCGGGAAGAACTACGGCACCTTCGTGGTGAACAGCTACACGTCGTCGATGGTACTGACCTTGTCGTTTGCGCTCAACGCCAATGCGCTCGCGGACATCTCGGCTGCTGAGGGCCAGTTCTTCTCGATCGGCGGCGCCCTGACGTCGATCACGCCGGCCGGCGGAGAGAACGAGAGCATTTTCAGCGGTAGTTCCAGCACCGGCATCCAACGCTTGACGATTCAGACGGTCGCCACGGCACCAGAACCGGCATCGATTCTGCTGTTCGCGCCGGGGCTCGCGGGGTTCGTGCTGAGGAAATACATGGCGATGCGCGCCCGCCGAATTCGGCTTTAAGCCCCCTCGAGCGTTCCTCTCGGCATCGCGGGCGAATCATTCCCGTTCTGAGTTACCGGGACATTCCGGCGGCCCACGATTTCCTCGTCCACGCGTTCGGCCTTCAATGGCGGGGGGAATCCTGGCCAGGCCAGCCTCGACGTCAAAATCCGGCGGGCCGATCGCGCACTACGTCCAACGCTTGCTCCATCGCCACGCCCACACGGGCGATGGTCCCTTCATCGAAGAGGCGCCCGATGAGCGTCACGCCGTGAGGCACCCGCCTCGGCGGTGAAAACTTCGGCAA
>DASPWV010000333.1:0-9190 GCA_035637635.1 Vicinamibacterales bacterium
GGCCACAGCGGAGCCTGAGCTGGATCCACAGGGATCGAAGCCGAGGAGATACGGATTCCTCGTAAATCCTCCGCGCGCACTCCACCCGTTGAACGGCGCGAATCCTCGAAAGTTCGCCCACTCCGACAGATTGGTCTTGCCAAGAATCACGGCGCCGGCCGCGCGCAATCTCGCGATGATTGGCGCATCTGCCGGTACGCGGCTGTCGACAAGCGCCAGCGAGCCTGCGGTCGTTTGAAGCGCGTCGGCGGTCGCGATGTTGTCCTTCACGAGGATTGGGATCCCATGCAGCGGTCCGCGCAACTGACCTGCACGCCGTTCGCTATCGAGCGACGTTGCGATCGCGACCGCGTTGGGATTCGTCTCGATGACCGCACTCAGCAACGGGTTGAGCGCACCGATGCGCCCCAGGCAAGCCTCGGTCACGTCGCGGCTCGTGAGCTGGCCTGTACTCATCAGCGTTTGCAGCTGCGGAATCGTGACCTCGACCGAGGGAGGCGAGACGGCGGCGGCAGCGGTCGGCTCGAAAAACGGGAACACTCGGCCCGTCATCAGCGCCGCACCTGCTGCCAATCCCCCGCCCACAAATGATCGCCGCGTCATGGTCATCGTGTCCGGCCGCGCGACGGAAATCCTACTCCGCTCGTGCTGAAACATTCATCAGCAAATTGCGGCTAGAATCGCTCCCTCATGTGCGGCATCGCCGGACTTGTCGATCGTTCAGGCAGAAGACCACTGCCTTCCGGTGTGCTTCAACGAATGGCAGATGCCCTCGCTCACAGGGGCCCCGATGACGAAGGCTACATGGAGCGCGACGGTCTCGGAATGGTGAACCGACGACTAAGCATCGTGGGGCTGTCCGATGGCCGACAGCCGATTGCGAACGAGGACGGCAGCGTCATTGCGGTGTTCAATGGCGAGCTCTTCGATTATCCCGAAGTGAAGCACTCATTGGAGACTAAGGGGCACAGGTTCCGGACGCATTGCGACGCGGAGTTGATTCCTCACCTTTGGGAGGAGTACCAGGACGGCATGTTCGAGCGTCTTCGGGGGCAATTCGCGCTCGCTCTGTACGATGCACCACGCCGCCGTTTGATTCTGGCGAGAGATCGATTCGGGATCATCCCGTTGTATTGGAGCCGTCAGCGCGATTGCGACGGTGAGTGGCTGTTGTTCGCGTCCGAGATCAGAGGGCTGCTCGCGTCACAAATGGTGCGCCCCCGGCCCGATCTTCGCGGCATCGATCAGGTTTTTCACTTCTTCGCCGTCCCCGGACCGGCCACATGCTTCGAGGACGTTCGTGCGCTGCAGCCAGGCCACTATCTGAGTCTCGACCTCGAGGACATCGAGGGAAAACCTGTGCGTGAGCAGGCGTACTGGCAGATGCAATTTCCACAGCACGGAGACGAGGAGAACACCGGCAACGCACAGAGAACACTCGACGCGTTCGAGCGCGTGTTGCTGACTGCGGTGGAGCATCGATTACGGGCAGACGTGCCGGTTGTCTGCTACTTGAGCGGTGGGGTCGACTCCAGCGTTGTGACTGCGATGGCTGCGCGCATCCGCGGCGAGCCGACGCCGACGTTCACCGTGCAGGTAAACAGCCGACATTTCGACGAGAGTCGCAAGGCCGCGATCGTCGCGCGGCATATCGGCTCGCGTCCATTCGTTGTGCCGGTGAGCCGTGATGACGTCGTTGCCACTTACCCTGAGCTGATTCGCGCCGCTGAGGCCCCAGTGATCGATACGGCTTCGGCTGCCACGCTGATGCTGGCACGCGAGGTTCACCGGCAGGGATTCAAGGTGGCGCTCGCCGGTGAAGGTTCAGACGAGTGGCTTGCCGGCTACTCGTGGTTCAAGGTACACCGCCTGATTAACGTCGCGGATGCGCTTCCAGGAATCTCTCTGAGCAGACACGTTCGACGACTTCTCTGCAGCATCGTCGGCGTGTCATCGCAGGGAACCGACGCGATTCTGCTACCGGAGACCGTGCTCGGACATCATTCGGCATTCCACGACGTGTATGGGCTTATGACCGCGGCAAAGTTCGCCTTTTTCAACGATGAGACCCTGTCATTACTGAAGGATCATAATCCGTACCTCGAGCTGAACCCGAATCTGGAGCGAATGCGAGGATGGCATCCGCTGAACCAGAGCGCCTATTGGGCCAGCCGCATACACCTGCCCGGTCACCTGCTCAGTCTCAAAGGCGATCGGCCGGCGATGAATTCGTCGGTCGAAACTCGTTACCCGTTCCTCGACGAGAACGTCTTTGCGTTTCTCGCCGGTCTCCATCCACGCTGGAAGCTGCGCGGCTTCCGCGACAAGTACATCCTGAGAGTCGTAGGCGAACGCTACGTTCCGCGGGAAATCGCCTGGGGTCGCAAGGTGATGTTCCGGGCGCCGCTCGACAGCTTCTTCGCTGGTCGTGAGGCTGCCCTTCCGTCATTTGTCAACGAGCTGCTGTCCGACGAGTCGTTGAAGAAAACGGGATGGTTCCGTCCCGATCAGGTGCAGTTGTGGCGAAAGCGGATGCATGATGGACGGACGATCGGTTTCGCTCAGCGCACGATGATCCATCTTGGAATGGTCGGCGTTCTCGCGACTCAGCTCTGGTATCACACGTTCATCGAGAGCCTTGCCGACCTGCCGTCAGGTTGGCAGAAACCGCGATGTAAGAGTCCGGCATCGCGCCCTGGTGACGGCGCAGGATCTCTGTCAGCACTGGCCACAAGCCTGCCCTGACGGTTTGGTGATACGGCGAATCGGGCGGCAGCCGCAGCATCAGCCGGTGATGCGCATCGCGCATCGCGTGATACGGAATCATCGGAAGCACGTGATGCAGTGCGTGATAGCGCAGCCCCACCGGCGCCCACAATTCGGGCAGCCATTTGCCGCACGGAAACGTATTGGTATCCAACAATTGATCCACGTAGCTGACCGGCGAATCCGGCTGGTTCGTGTATCGGTGAGCCACCAACGTTCGCACCTGATTGAGCGCGATCCACAGCAGCGCCACGAGATACGTCTGACCGAGAACGCTCGCGGGCACCCGATCCGCGAGCACGAGGGCCGTCACGAGCCATGCCCACGCTGAGCAGGCGAGCTCCTGGATCCATCGCGAAGGCGCGGAAGCGGCAGCGTCGTAATCGCGTCGATACGACTCATTCATCACGTAAAGCGACGACGCCACCACCCACACGAACCGGTTGAGGCGACTCGACAGCAGCGCGAGCGGCGTGAGAATCAGAAACCGAATGGACGCGAACAGCGGATAGATGAACGGTAGCAGCAGAAAGATGGCGACCCTGAGACGCTGTCGTCGGCTGCGCAGGATGTACTCGGGATCCGACCACGTACCGTAGGCCTGGTGCGTATGATGGCGTTTGTGATCGCCGTAGAGGAACGAAGGCATCAGCAACGGCACGCCGCACAGCAGATTCCAGACAAATGTGAACGCCGAGAAGGAGCGCTCTCGCCGGTGCGTGAGCTCGTGCGTGAATACCACAGCCCGATACGTGGCGAGGCCGCAGACGATGAAGGCGGTTGTCTGCAAAATTGAGAACCATGGCGCCGCAATGTAGACCGCGAAGGCTCCGTACGCGATCGCGATCGTGCTCAGGAAATCTGTCCAGTAGCGGCGTGGTCTGGCGATGAGCAGATCTCGAACGATTCGGTGCGCTTGCCGGACAAATCGCGCCGATTCGGTCGATCGCGGATCGATCGCCGTGTCAAGCGCCGCAACGGCATGAAGTGCTTCGGGCGCGCTCATGCGAATCCAACGGCATCGAGCCGCGTGTCGATTTTGAGGCGGGCCGTCGCCTGGAGGAAATCCATCATCTGGCCGGCAACCCGTTCGAGAGCGGCAGGGCGCATCAATGCGTTGTGGTCTCCGTCGAAGACGTGCTCTCGTGTAAGTGCCCCGTTTTGCTGCCATGATTCCAAGCCGCTCCCGAAGCCGTCACGCGCTCGCCACACGATCAACGGCGCGCTGAAGTCGGGTCGTGGAAGATCACTGGTGAGCAGCCGGCAGTGCTGCTCGAATCGCATCAGATACTGCTGCGCGAGATCCTCCAATGCTTTGCTCGTGGTCAGCTCGTTCTCGACGACCCACCGGAAGAACACGTCTCCGCCCGCGAAGCTCTCACTCCCCATCTGGTCGACCAGCGTGCGGATCTCGTCGCGCAGCTGCTCCTTCGAGCGCTCGCGGAGAATTCCCATCTCTTGGTGCAGAAACATGTAACTGGCGATTGACAAGCGTACGAGAGCCTCGCGCTGCGCTGCAGGCGTGACTTGCTGCCGCGCGTCCCAATCAATCACGCCGACGAATTCGACCAGCTCACCCCTGCCCTCCAGTACTCGCGCCACGCGGGCAGCGAGGTAGCCGCCGAGCGAGAAGCCAAGCAGCCGGTATGGACCGGTGTGCGCGCCGTGCACCGCGGCTACGTACGCCTCCACCATCTGGTCGAGAGTCGCATACTCGGCGGCGGCCCCTCGCACGAGGCGAGATTCGACGCCGTACAGAGGTAAGTTCTCGGGCACATGAGGCGAGAGCCCGGCGTAAATGCCCACGCCCCCACCAACCGGGTGGAAACAGAACACCGGGACATCGGTGCCGCCCTTGACGATGACGATGTGGTCTTGGGCGTGGTTCTGCCAGCCCGCTTGCGAATCGGGTGAAGCAACTGGGCGGACAGTTGGCTCTAGGACGTTCGTCTCGAGCGGACGCGCATTGTCCGATTCGGCGGCGGCGTTCCCGGTGCCGGCAAGTGTCGGGGCCAGCAAGTGCCGCACGCTTCGTGCGAGCTCGGTGATCGTGGGCCCGCTCAGCAGCGTGCCAACCGGAAGCCGGATGCCGAGCTCGCGCTCGACGCGATTTGTGAGCTCGAGGGTCATCAGCGAATCGAGACCCAGCGCGGTCAGACCAACGGTGCGGTCGATCTTCTCCTGCGCCATTCCAAACACACCGGCAACTTGCGCGACGATAAAGTCCTGGAGCAGGCGCTCCTGGTCGTCGGGGCTCGCCGCGCGGAGCTCGCTTTCGAGCGATCCTCCACGATCTTCGCCGCGCGTCTCTCGGACCACGGTGGCGTAGGTATTCGAAGCCGCGGCCAGCGGACTGAGCTTCAACACGCTCTTCCAATTGACGCGCGTCGCAATGACGTTCGGCGAATCGCGAATCAACAGATCGTCGAGTACCCGCAGCGCCTCGTGGGTGTCGAAGGATCCGAAGCCGAGCTTGACGAGAACATTCGATGTCTTCTGGTCCCGATCAACGAAACCAGCGCCGAGGATTGCGCCCCAATTGATCGTCAGCGCCGGCAGGTTTCTCGCGCGGCGGTAGTTCGCGAGCGCGTCGAGGAACACATTGCCCGCGTTGTAATTCGACTGGCGCAGCATCCCGATCACAGCCGAGAACGAGGAAAAGCAGACGAAATGCTCGAGCGGTAACGACCGGGTCGTCACGTGCAGGTTCCAGGCACCCGCCATCTTCGGTGAGAGCGCGTTCCAGACGCGTTGATCGTCGAGCTCGACGATCAAGTCGTCATCGAGAACCATGGCAGCGTGGAACACACCTTTCAACGGCGGCAGTTCGCGTTGTATCTCGCTCACGATCTGCCGCACATCACTTGGGTTGGCGACGTCGCCGCGCGCATCGCGCACGGTGACTCCGGCGGCTTGGAGCTGGTCGATGATCTGTCTGGCGCCCGCGTCGCGCGGTCCGGATCGGCTCATCAGCACCAGATGACGGCCGCCGTGGTGAGCGATCCAGTTTGCGACTTCGAGCCCGAACCCGCCGGCGCCTCCCGTCACCAAATACGTCGCGTCGGCCCTGAAGCGCTGTCCTGAATCGGTCGTGAAGGCGACGGGTATGACGTCGTGCTCGAAGGTCAACACGTTCTTGCCGACGTGTCTTCCCTGCGCCATCGACCGGAAGGCATCGACGGCGTCGGTGATCGGATACGAAGACTGCGGCACCGGCTGGTAGTCGCCGGCGGCGAACCGTTCGGCGATTTCCCGGAACATCTCCACGACAAATGCCGGCTTCTGGCGAAGATGCTGCGTCAGATCGATGACGAAGTAGGAGATGTTGTTGCGAAGCGGCTGCAGACCGATTTTCGAGTTGCGGTAAACGTCGACTTTGCCGATCTCGAGGAACCGCCCGAACGGCGCGAGCACCGACACGCTCTTGGGAATGAAGTCGCCCGCGAGCGAGTTCAGCACCGCGTCGACGCCGCGCCCGCCAGTCAGGCGCATGACCTCGTCGGCGAACTCGAGCGTACGTGAGTTCATGACATGATCCACCGCCATCTCTTTCAGCATGCGACGTTTTTCCGGCGTGCCTGCGGTCGCAAAGATCTTCAATGAGAGATGCTTGGCGATCTGAATCGCCGCCTGTCCGACGCCGCCTGTTCCTGCATGTATCAGGATGGACTCGCCCGGCTGCATGCGCGCCAGGTGATTGATGGCATAGTGCGCGGTCAGAAAGATGGTGGGAATGCTTGCCGCCTGGGCGAAGGACAGGTGAGCGGGTTTCCGGAACAACATGCGCGCGTCAGTCGTGGCGTACGCCCGGAATGCATACGGCGCCATGCCGGCAACCTCGTCTCCGGGCTGCAGCGCCGTGACGAACTCTCCTACACGTTCGACTGTTCCGGACAAGTCGTCGCCAAACCAGAGACGATCGACCGGGTTGCCCGGATGGGTGCCGAGAGCCTTCATGACATCCCGAAAGTTGATGCCTGCGGCACGCACCCGCACTTCGACCTCGTTGGGTCCTGGTGCCGTCCGCGCTGTTTCATGCAGCGCCAGATTCGACAGAATTCCCGGACCATGCGTCTGTAGCTGGAAGGGCACCACATCTCCGTCGCCAGGAACGGCATTGAAGGTGCGTTGTGGCAGCTCCGCCGGACGGATGCGTTGCAGGCGAAGCGCGTATCGCACGCCATTGCGGTAAGCGATCTCGAATTCACCATCAGAAGCGAGAGTGACTTCGTCGGCCAGATGCGCTCCTGCAGCATCCGGCGAACACGCATCGAGATCGACAATCGAGAACCGGCATTGATGCTCGTTGTTCCCCACACGGAGCAATCCGATCAAAGGAGCCGATGCCAGCCCCTCGACGTGGTCATGTTCGGTGACGCGCTGAGCGTGGCGCGTGACGAACCAGATTCGATTGTCACGGTCCGCGAGCGTGCGAATCACTCCATAAGCGCTCATCAGTCCGGTGGTCTGGGCCGAACCGAGCTCGTCGACAGTGAGGTCGGAGCAGTCGGGCCGGTCCACACTCCTGCAGTGGATCACGCGTGCAAGCGGACGCGCGCGCATCTGCTCGGTGAGAAGCCGCAGGGTGTCTTCCTCGGAATCCGCGGCGATGATCACGCTCGTCTCGTGCCCACGCTCGCGCAGCGTACTGGCCAGTGCCTCGGCGACTCCGCTGCGATCTGCGAGAAGAACGTATTGGGAAGTCTGGAGCTCGTTCGTGATCTCGGTGCGTGTCCCTAACCCAGCCGGAGCGGAGCCCATGATGATGGCGTGTTCGGATGCACGCGCGTCGCTGTAACAGTCGACGGTCTCGATGTCGGAAAAGCCGCACTCGGTGAACGCTCGACGCCACTGCGCCGGGTTCGCAAGTGCGGAGTGCCGCACGTCCGTGTCTCGAAACCGAGAATACCCTCTGAGCAGTCCGAACGTCACATCGTCGCGAACGAAATCGGGTTTGGCGAGCTCCAGCAGAATGAGTAGCCCGCCGGGTGCCAGGCATCGCCGCAGGTTTGTCAGCGCGACGCGGAGATCCGCCGTCGCGTGCACCACGTCCGCTCCCAGAATGAGATCGAACTGACCTAATGGGATCTGCTGACGCTCCGGGTCGATTTCGAGGTCGAACACCTGATAGTCAATGAAGGGGACGTCGGCGAACCGCTTCCGCGCGGCCGAAATGAAACCAGGACCGACATCGGTGAACAAATAGTCGGTGCGATCCGCGGGCAAGACCGGCAACACCGTCCGCGTGAGGACACCGGTGCCGGCGCCCACTTCGAGCACGCGAAGCGCGCGTCGCGGCGGCAGCGTTGCTATCGCTCTCTCAATCGCAAGACGTGTCAACTCGAGGTGTGCAGGAAAACCCAGCGCTTCGGTGTAAAAACGCTCCATGCACGCGTGGGAACCGCCCGGGAACAGCAGTTCGAGTGGATCTGTCTCTCCCGCGAGGATCGCGGCCAGATTCAGACCAGTGCGCCTGAAGAGGTCGATTTCTGCGATGCAGGCCGGGTGCTTGTCGGCAAGCTCCTCGAGCGCCGCCTCGCTCGCGGAGCCATCCGGCAGTCGGCAGACCTCCCACATGTCGGTTCCGACCGAACGCAGCAGACCGCTTCTTTCGAGATGCCGTAGGAGACGCTTCGTCACGCGGTGATAGTCCGTGACGATGCCAAGCGACTCCACACAGCCGTGGAAATCGAAGCGCTCGCCGATCTTCGGCCGCCATCTCAGTGCTCGCAGTGCGCGTTCGGCGAGCAGCGACACGACGGACTCCGCTCCGGGAACGAATCGGCGGTGGTAATCGACAAGGCCGTGCTGTCGTTCGACGTCTCGACGCGCCGCCGTCACGGCTTTGGCGATTTCGGATGAAGCGGCGAACGCACACGAGTGCTGAACACCGCTGCCGCGCAACCGACGCGCCTCCCAGCCGAACTGGTAATAACAGTCCTCGCGACCATCAACCTGCCGCTTCTGTTCGACCGCCTCCATCCGGAAACCCAGAATGTCAGCGACGCGCTCTCCGTGTTCGTCGTAGACCAGGATGTCTGCCTGAAGAGACGAGCCGTCATGGGAAACACTGGCTGCGTGGGCCCAGAGCCGGGGTGACGCCGTGTCGCGATACACATGCACTCGTCGGAATGACTGAGGCAAATAGAGTGCGCGCGCGTTCGAGTCGGTTGCGCCGGTTGAAAATCCGATGAACGCGTGGAAACATGCGTCCTGGATCGCGGGATGAAACACATATCCGCGGCCCGGCTCGGCCAACCCGGGGAGTGGCTGTATTTCAACCAGCGTTTCGCCGCCCCGCCGCCAGATGTTCCGCACCTGCCTGAACGCCGGCCCGAACTGGAAGCCCCGCGCGGCGAGTTCCTGGCAATATGCGTGGTGATCGAGGGGATCATCGAGATTGGCGCGCAGCGATTCGAGGCGA
>DASPWV010000334.1:0-11038 GCA_035637635.1 Vicinamibacterales bacterium
CCCCGGGAAGCATGGGTGCCATCATCAGGAATCCCATGTAGCTCTGCGCTTCCTTGAACGATCGGGCAAAGGTAGCCGCGTATGACTGCAAGCCCGTCGACAAGAAGCACATGGGAAGCCCGGCAGCCAGCAGTCCCGCCACCTCCGGCGCGCCGAGCCGAAACCTGATGCCGAGCTCCTGAAGCGGGATGAACTTGAGCATCGCTATCGATAACCCGGTCGTGAGCACAACGCTCAACACCGACGACACGCTCGCCGCCAGCCACTTGCCGAGGACAAAGACACTGCGCGGCGCCGGATTCACCAGAAGCGGCTCGAGCGAGCCGCGCTCGCGCTCGCCCGCCGTGGAGTCCATCGCGATCTGCATCCCGCCGGTGAATGCCGCGATCACGATGAAAAGCGGGATGAAGTTGAGGATTTGCGCGGCGCGCTGCTGCGCGCTCGACACCTCGACGTCTTCGAGCCGCAACGGAGAAGAGATGGACGGAGTAACGCCCCGCGCGACGAGCCGCATGCTGCCGATTTCCGCGCTGTAACGCTGAAGCAGATCGCGAACGCGTTTGACCTTGGGCCGCGACGCGCTGCGCGATCCATCGGAGACGATCTTGACCTCCGCGGGAGAGGCCGATCGAAACTTCTTCGCAAACTCCGGCGTGATCACCACGACGACGTCTTCGCCCTCGCGTACGGCCTTTTCGGGATCGGCTGGACCGGAGACGATTTTCACTCCCGCCTGTTGCCGCAACCAGTCGATCAACACCGGCGCGTGCTCCACTCCGAGAATCGGTATTTGCACGTCGTCCTGCCGCCGCTCGCGGTCGGCGATGCGGTTCAGCATGAATCCGAGCAGCGCGGGCGTAAAGATCGCGGTGAACATCAGCGTCATCAGCGCTCGTCGATCGCGTGACGCATCCCTCAGCTCTTTTCGCAGGACGACGTACATCTGCCTGAGCGAACGCCGCGAAAGGCCGCGTGTTCGGGAAGCGGGGCTCGCATCGGAAGCGGAAAGCGGGGTCATCTGACAGCCTCCTCGCGCGGCTCATCGCCTTCGAGACCGGACAGCGCGACGAATGCGTCCTCGAGATTTTCGCGTCCGGTCATCTGACGCAGCTCGTCGGGCGTGCCCATCGCCGCAACCGTACCCTTCGCGATCACGACAATCGTGTCGCAGAGCGCCGACACCTCCTGCATCACATGACTCGAAAACAACACACATCGACCCTCGTCGCGCAAGCGGCGAATGATCTCGCGAACCGCGCGCGTGCTCATCACGTCGAGCCCGTTGGTTGGCTCGTCGAGCAGGATATTGCCCGGGTTGTGGACGAGCGCTCTTGCAAGCGCGACTTTCGTGCGCTCACCGTGTGAGAAGCCGCGCGTGCGCCGATCGGCGATGCTGCCCATGTCGAGCGTGTCGATGAGCCACCGCGCCCGTTCGTCGAGGCGCGCGCCCGACAAGCCATGCAATTCGCCGTAGTAATCGATGTGCTCGCGTGCAGTAAGCCTCGGATACAATCCGGACACATCGGGCAGGACGCCAACGCGAGCCTGGACGCCTTGCGGATCGCCGGCGGCGTCGACATCGTCAACGAGAATGCGCCCCTCGTCTGGCTGCATGAGCGCGTAAATCATGCGAAGAGTTGTGGTTTTGCCGGCGCCATTCGGACCGAGGAGTCCGGTCACGCCGCCGTCGCGCGCAGTGAAGCTCACGCCGCCGACCGCCTTCACGACACCAAAGCGCTTGTGCAGGTTCTCGACGACGATCATGAAGTCGGCCCGGTCGTGCGCATCGGATCCGGACCGGTCGGCGTGAGAAAGAACGGAGGCCGCTTCAACATGCCGAGGCAGCTCGCGTCCAGACCTTCGGCCGAGCCACGATCGATGAAGTCTTTCAGCAGCCGGACGCCGCAGCCCGTGGTGATCACGCCATGTCCTGTGCCCGGCGCAATCAAGTGCTTCGAATTTGGAAGCGTCTTTGCCACGAGCGCTCCCCAATCGGGAGGCGTCACGGGATCGAGCTGCCCGGAAAGAATCAGCGTCGGCACAGACGATTTCACGGGTTCGTAATACCCGGCGGGCACGCTTCCTCGCGGCCAGAATTCGCAGGCTTTCAGGCGCGTTTCCATCAAGTGCCTGCCAAACAGCGTGCTGGATGACGCGCGCTCCAGGTCTTCGCGGCTGATGCGCGGCGCGTCCTCCGCGCAGATCACCGACAACTGCATGCCAACCGACATGTTGTCGCCCGCTCCGTCGTTGACGAATGCGAGCGCGATCATGCCTTGAAAATCGTTGCGTTCCGCGTGCTCGACGATGGCCGGAATGAGCGACGACGCAAGCGGCGAGTACAGCGCGCCGAACAGCGCACCCGCTACCAGTCGTGCGTCAATCGTCACATCGTCCGGCACACCCGTTCGCGGGTGAATCAGGCGCGTCTTGACCGGTTCCTTGTCGAGTCGGGCGAGCAGCATGCGAACGCGTTCCCTCAGATTTGGATACTGCGCGCTGCAAGCCTGATCCGTTCCGCAGTCGGTGAGCAACAGATCGAGCGCGCGCTGCGCGTCACGCGCGAAGAACAGCGGCAGCCGCATGTCTGGCGGCGCCACTCCGTCAATCACCATGGCGCGGACATGCGGCTCGTGCTGGCGCAGGTAAACCAGAGCGGCTCGCGTGCCGTACGATCCGCCATACAAATTGATCTTGTCGTAGCCGAGAAATGCACGGACGTCGTCGAGATCGTCCATCGCAATCGGTGTCGTGTAGAGCCGCGGGTCGGCATCGTAGCCTTGCAGGCATTGGCGCAGCCGATCGAGCCCGCTCAACTCGGGCTCGTTGACGTCTTTGAGCGAATCGCTTTCTGCCTTGCAATCGAGGGGGTGCGATTTTCCCGTGCCGCGCTGATCGACGAGCACGATGTCGCGGTCTGTCTCGATGCGGCGGAATACCTCGCGAATGTTGCGCGCGAGCTCGGCGGCGCCCTGACCCGGTCCGCCTGCGAGAAAAAAGAGTGGGTCGGGTTTCGAATCGCTGCTCAACGCCGGGAGCACGACGAGGCGCAAATCGATCTTCCGGCCCGCCGTGGCGTCACGATTCTCGAAGACAGGCAGCGAGCCGCAGTAGGCGTCTGTTGGACCATCGTCACCGGTGCAGGGATGGAGGCGGTCGATGGCGCTCGGTTGAGACGGTCTGCCGCACGCTATGAGACCGAGGAGCAGATAAGCAGCGAAGCTCGAGCGCAACACGCTGATATTAACAGGCTTCGAAGGCGGGAGACCCCGCGTACAGAATGTACGCGTGTCACCTCGCGACGATACCAACGCGCGCGTCGGCGCGCTCCTGAGAGACCTGGCCGCCGTTCAGACGTCGCCGCAGAGTCGATGGGGCTACAAACGTGCGGCGGCGGCGATTCTTTCGCTCGAAGAACCTCTCGAAAACCTTCTGCAGGCCGATGGCACGCTCCGGAAAATTCCGGGTATAGGGCCCGCGTCGTCGCGCGTCATTCTCGAGGTCCTGCAAACCGGCGCCTCGCCAACCGTCGAACGGGCTGTCGAACAAAGCAAGCGAGCGCCCGATGTCCAACGAAGCCGCGAGTTGCGTGCGCATTTTCTCAGCCGCGCCCAGGTGATGGCGGCACTTCGCAACCCGTCGCTCCGCGGCCCCCGGCTCGAGCATTACCTCGGCGATCTGCAGATGCATTCCGAATATAGCGACGGCGGCGATACGCTCGCCGCCATCATCGAAGGGTGCATCGACCGCGGCTACCGGTACTGCGCGGTCACGGATCACAGCTACGGCTTGCCAATCGCAGGCGGCGTGTCGATGGACAACCTCAAGCGGCAGCATCGCGAGATCGAGGCGCTCAATCGCCGCTACAAGGACCGTTTTCGGATGTTGAAAGGCATCGAAGCGAACATCCTTGCAGATGGCCGCGTCGACATGAAACAGAGCGAGCTCCGCACGCTGGAGATCGTCGTCGCATCGCCGCATTCGAAATTGAGAACCGCTGACGATCAGACGACGCGAATGGTGACGGCCATCGAGACGCGCGGCGTGCATATTCTCGGACATCCGCGCGGACGCATGTTCGGTTCGCGACCCGGTGTGACGGCTGACTGGGACCGCGTCTTCGCCGCCGCCGCGCAAACGGGAGTCGCCATCGAATTAGACGGCGACCCGGCGCGACAGGATATCGATTACGCACTTGCCCGTCGCGCGCTCCGCTCCGGGTGCGTGTTTGCCGTCGACAGCGACGCGCACGCGGTGAGTCAGCTGCGCTACACGGAAATCGCGCTCGCGCACGCGCGACTCGCGGGCATTCCTCGCTCCCGCATCATCAATTGCTGGCCGCTGGACGAATTGCTGGAGTGGACAGAGGGGGCATGGAAAAGATAAGCGAATCTGGCGATTTGGAGATTTGGAGAATTGGAGTCGACTTGGAGATTGCCAAATTTGGAGATTGCCAAATCTGGAGATCTCCAAGTCTAGAGATCTCCAAATCTGCTCCAAATCGTCGAATCTCCAAATCACCAAGTTCTCATTCGATTATTTGGACGTCGACTTCTTCCTCGGATCGTCGTTCGGATTCAGATACGTGATGTCGAACGGGCCGACGCCGTAGACATAGAAGATGGTTTCACCTTTGGCCATCGCGGAGTGATGCTCTTTCGCGGGCATCTTGGCAAAGCCGCCCGCGTTGATTGCATGCATGTTCGCCTGGTCCATCTTGTCTCCCATGCCGAGCAACAGCGTTCCCGACACAATCGCGAGATTCTCGTCGGTGGGATGCCAGTGTGGCGGCACTTTGTAGCCGTCCGGAATTTTCGCGACCATCGTAAAGTGACCACCAGCCTTCCCGGGATCGCCATCGAGCACGGCAGCCTGTCCACCGGGCGGCAGCGCTGGCGGACCGGGCCCCCACTTCCACTCGGACGAGTTCAGCATCACGTGCTGCGATGAGGCAGCAGCCTTCTTCGCCTGGCCAGGCGGGGTCTTCTTCGCTTCGGCCTGCGCGAACGCGGCGTGTCCCGCGACGGTCAAACCAGCCGCTAGTACAAAAGCGGCGCTCAGCTTCAACATCCTACGCATCGTGTACCTCCAGGGAGCAGAGACACTACGTTACTACGCGATGCACCAACTTTGATCGAGCACTCGGCCTTGGCACGTGGCACTCGGCACGTGGCACTCGGCACTTGGCACTTGGCAATCGGCACTTGGCCAAGCTCAGCTATCAGACGCGCTTGGCTTCGGTATCGGATTGGGATGCGGCGTCGGCGCCGGATTTGGCGTTGGCAGCGGAGTTGGATTTGGATTTGGCGTCGGATCGGTCGGCCCCGGGTCTGGATTCGTCGGGTCGGGCGAGGAGTTGGGAACCGGATTGTGCGACACGTAAATGCCCCCGGCGATGTGCTCCATCACATCTACATCATCGTCACCCGTCGGGTCGCGGTGCACATTACCCATATGAGTGCGGGTTGCACGCCAGGTGCCACATTCACCTGCGCCGACGCAAAAACTGAAATTAATGCCGCCTCATCGGCGCCAAAGCGTGGCTCCATCGCGCCAGCTCGGCGAGCATCGTTTGAGCGGCTTTCTCATTCGCGGCGCTCGCCTTGAAGACGCCGGCTGCAACATCGATCGATTGGACGACAAACGGAAGCGTAACCGCCTCGACGATCGGCACCATCTTGAGCGTGGTGAGGATCTGCTTGGTCATCTCAACCGAGCGCGTCCCGCCCGAAATGCCGCCATAACTCACGAACGCCGCGGGCTTATAGTGCCATTCGACATACAAATGGTGCAGCGCGTTGACGAGCGCTGGCGGTGAACTGAAGTTGTACTCAGGAGTAACAATTACGAATGCGTCTAGTACAGCAACCGTCGCGCTCCACTGTTTCGTTTTCGGCTGCTGGTACTGCGCAAATCGCGGATGCTTGGGCTCCGAGAGGATGGGCAGATCGATAACTTTGAGGTCGACCACGCTGATATCGAATCCGCCCTGCTTGCGCGCAAATTCCACGAACCAGTTGGCCACCGGCAGACCCACGCGGCCTTCGCGAACACTCGCAATCACGACGCCGAGCTTGGGGAGATCGGGCATCCGTTTATTCTGCGCTGGAAAGGTCGCAGGGCCGAGGCGCTCTCAGCCTTAGGAGATGTCTAGTGGCGAGGAGCCTAGCGGCAGCCGACGCATCGACCCTCGCCGTCGAACGATCGCGTGACGTCGCTCAGCGGAATCACGACGTCTGTGAATCCTCTCACCAGACGGATAAAGCGATCCACGCGGGACCCTGCTACCTCGACGCCGCCGTTCGTCGCGGCTTCGTTCACGTGCGACGGCATGACGGTGACCGGCCGGATGTACTGCTGCATCGCAAACGCGGCCTCGGCCGGCGCCATGGTATTGACGTCGTTCATGTTGATGACGGCGAGCATCGGCCGATAGAGTCGCGCGATCATGTCCATCTCGTTCGTTACGCCGGTATCGCCGGTGAGGTATGCGCGCAGGCCATTCGAAAAACTGATGACGAAGCCGACCGGCGGACCCGCTGAAGGGATCACACCGGGCGGCAGACCCGGCGAATCGATGTACTGCGCGGGGATGCCGTTCGTGTGAATCGCGGGCACGACGGCGATCCGAACCGAGCCTGCGCCGGCACGAGTCATCAGGCGCATGCTGCCGAAATTGAGCCCGGCCGCGCAGACCGATGGCGTCGGCACGATCGTCTCGTTCTCAGGTCCGCTCGTCGGACAGCCGGGCGTCGCCGCGCCTCGGACGTTCTGGATTCTGTTGCTGAGAAATGTAGTGGCGTCGGGACCGGCAATCACAACGGCGCGTTTGGGTGCGGCAATCGAGGCGAAGTTCGAGTTCTGACTGGCGCCGCTGTTGGCCGGGGCCGCACACGTGCCGCCGCCGCGCTGCGGTCGAACATCGCCAAGGTGATCGGTGTGGACGTGGGAAAGGAGCATGACGTGAACGTCGCCGAGCCGCGCGTCGTTTTCGTCGACCGTCCGCCCCGGGTCGTAAAGAATCCGAATGCCTGTGGGATCCTCGAACAGCATCGCGCGGTCGAACACGCACAGTTCGCCGGCATGGCTTCCGAGCGGCGTGACGCGCACCAGGCCGGTGCCCTGGCCGATGATCGGGCGTGGACTGAGCAGCGTGGTGAACGCGAGGGCAAGGCACCACGTGACAAGGCGTCTGGACATAGACCTCCTCCGTTTGCGGCGCAGCGGGCAGCTTAACCCGAGTGGGCGGCTTGGGCGGCGAGCAGCTTCACAACCCCCCGCGCTCGCCCTCAGCCGCGCGAGCCGGAACCAAAGCCGGCTCGCAACGGCAGAGCGTGTGAGGCAATCTCGCGGGAACGATTACCGTTGCTGCGGACGGGCCACGGCAACGGCGGGACAGGGGGCGTTCACGGACGTGACACAGGTATTGCGCTCGAAGGTCGTTTGTCCCGGAGGTGACAGGTTGAGAATGTCCACGGCTTGCGCAGTGGGCCGAGCGTTCGCGGTCTGGATGGCGGGGTTGCCGACAACGACGTTTTCTCTGATGCTGTTGTCGAGCGCGCCGGACTGGATGTAGATCCCGTTGGTGTTCCCCGCGACCGTGTTCTGCTCGATCTGGTTGCCGCTCGGCGTGCCGATCAGACCGATGCCGAAGTCGTCTGCAGGCTCTGAATAACCGTTTCCTATCGCCGCATTCAGCCGGACCCGGCTGTTATGGCCGATGACTCATATGCCTCCGCAAAGGAGACCGGCCGCGGCCGAGCCGTTGCGCGTGGCGAGATTCCCTTCCACGATGGTGCCGAACGACGTCCCGAGAATGCGAACGCCGGACATGCAGTTGGTGGAGAGGGTGAGACTCTCGACACGGGCATTGGTCGAGCCCGCCACCGTGATGCCGTCTCCTCGAAAGCGCTGCACGAGCCCTGGGCCCCTGATCACGACGCGCGACATGTTATTGGTCGTGATACCCGCCTCCCCATTGGCGTTCGTGCCACCGCATCCGATGGTGGCATCGGCCCGCCCGGTGATGCTGAAGCCATTGAGCCGCAGCTCGACGTCCGGTGCGGCGAACGAGAAGCATGCCGTGTTACTGGCCACGTCACACGTCACATCACCGATGAGATCTGTATCTTCGACAATCACGAACGTACGAGTGAGAGTACCGCTGACGAGGTCCGCAAATGCGGGAGACGCGAACCAGCCGACGGCAGTCACGGCCGCAACCATCACGCCTGCAACGTTCCTCATGTCACCTCCTGATGCGCCTGGAACATCAAGTCAATGCAGGTTACGGGACAGATAATCGCGCAAAAGCGCTCGTACGTTCAAGAGCGACGATTTCAGTCGTGACGGTCATACCGCATCTCAGTCGTGGGCGTGAATCCGAGCGCCTCGTACAAGGACTGGCCGTCGGGAGCGGCATGCAGCACCAGCCGGTCGACGTCGCTGCTACCGGCCCAGGCGATTACTTGCTGCATGAGCGCCCGTGCGAGACCCAGACGCCGAAACGCTCGCTCCGTGTACACGTTCAGCACGATGGCCTCACGACCATGTGCGACTTCCACAACATCGCTGGCGAGTTGGCGGGGAAACGGCAATACCCGCCGAATCTGCACGCCGGCACCGGCGACAATTCGATCGCGATTCGCGGCGGTGGCGGCAAGCCAACCGACGTACTCGCCTTTGGGTACCGCATCTCGCAGGTAAACCGTGGTCCGTTTCGTCAGATCGTCAACGAGATCAGGTGTGAGCACACCCATATCGAGGAACATCGACGCGCGGTGGTGCGCCACGACGAAGACATCGTCCAACGTGACGGGACGGATGTGAAAACCGTCGACCACGACTTACGACGCGCCGCTAGCGCTTGAGTATCGGGATACTGTCCGCCGCCGGCGGCGGCGGAATGGTCAAGAGAAACGCGTAGATGTCTGCGAGCTCCTTGTCGGAGACCACCTTTGCCGTATACGGCGGCATATTGCGCGTTGGCTTCCGCACGTAACGCGCGAATGCCTCGAATGGAATCGGACGCGGCGCCAGCCGCGGTCCCGCCTCTCCGCCGTGGGCCGCGTAGTTGTGGCACTGATAGCAGCCGTAGGCAGCGAAGATCTTCTTGCCGTTCTCGGCGTTGCCAGCGGGCGGAGCAGCTTGACCACTCGCCGGCGCGCCGGAGATTTGAAGGGCCGACAAGGTCGTCGCGATCACGATCAACGCGCTCACGAAGTACATCGCGTTCTCCTCGCCTTACCGCGGCTGCGTCACCACGTCGATGAGCGCGGTCTCGCCGCGCTCGACCCGCTCGACGGCACGCTTGAGCGCTGGTCCGAGATCGTTCGGATTGGTGATAGGCCCTTCCGAGTAAAGACCCATGCTGCGTGCCAGCGCCGCAAAATCGATGTTGGGATCGGTGATGGTGGTGCCGATGCCGGCGTTCGTGATGCCGCGCTGGCGGCGATTTGCCATGCGCTGAATGTGCATGACCTCCTGGTGATACGCGCGATTGTTGTGCATCACGAGGAGCAACGGGATGCGGTGATGCGCGGCGGTCCACAGGGCACCGGGTGCGTACATCAGATCGCCGTCGTTCTGGATGCCGATGCAAAGCCGGCCATGCTTTCGGTGAGCGAGCGCGGCGCCCACGGCAATGGGCAACGCCGAGCCGACGGCTGCGGCGCCGCCGCCGCTCGTCGTCTGGTGGAACTTATCGATCTTCCAGAGAGGCCCGCCGCCGCCGCCAACGAGCGCCCAATCCTTGTTCTTGACGGCTTCCCACATCTCTGCCGAGACGCGCGCGGTGCTGATTGGCGTGGCATCCCACCCGTACGTGGCTTCGCTTCGCGCGCGTTCGAGCGCTTCCGCATTTGCAGCAGCGATTCTTTTGCCGCGTTCGTCCATCATGCGGCGGCGGTCCGCCGTGATCAGCCGTCTACAAGCTTCGATCAGGGACGGCAGCGTCGCCTGTGCGTCGGCCGCGACCGCGAGATCCACTTCCGTGTAGCGCTGGAAGTCCTGATAGTTGCTCTTCGTGTACAGGTCGTGCGAAGAGATGCTGAGAATTCTGGCCGTCGGTTTCACGATCGATCTGTACGAGCGCTCCTGTTGATCGCGGAAGGAGTGCAGGGTCCCCCAGAAGTCGTCGACCTGCAAACCCAGAATGACGTCGGCGCTGACCGGGGCGCCGCCACCATTCAAGGGATGCCGGTTGGGCATATTGCGCCCACCGCCTTGCACGGGCGCTTGAAGCGTCTCTGCCAGCTCCACCATCAACTGCATCCCCGCCGCCGTTCGTGCGACGCGGCCCGCGACGATCACCGGGTTTTCCGCCGCGACGAGCAGCTTCGCGATTTCTGCGACAGCTGCGGAGTCGCCGGCCGGGGGGTTCGGCAACGTCAGTCTTGGAATGCGCAGGCGGGAACGCTCCCGTAGCGGATTCTCCTGAAGATCACCGTCCGCCACCAGAAGGACCGGCGCCATGGGCACCGTCATCGCGATCTTGTATGCGCGCACGGCCGACTCGGCAAAGTGCGTCGGCGATATCGGCGTATCGTCCCACTTGATGTAGTCGCGAACCATCGCCGCCGCGTCCTGGACGCTATGGTTCCACTCGACTCCCGGCCGCCGCGCGTTGGCGTCGAGCGCGTTGCCCAGAATGATGTAGACCGGATTGCGTGCGACGAACGCGTTGTAGATGGTCATCGCGGCGTGTTGCAGGCCTACGGTGCCGTGAGCCATCACCGCCATCGGCTTGCCTTCCACTCTGAAATAGCCGTCGGCGATGGCAACGGATGATTCTTCATGGCAGCAGGTGAGCCACTCGGGGTCCTTGTTGCCGCCGTAGTTGACGAACGATTCCTGCAGTCCGCGGAAGCTCGAGCCGGGGTTGGCGGCGATGTATTCGAAGCCGAGCGACTTGAGCACATCGACCATGAAGTCGGAGCCGGGATTCTCCACGGTCAGCACGTCGCCTTCCGGATTGATTGGCTCCGTTTCGGCCGCTAGCTGGCTGCGCGTCGGCGACGATGCCGTTCCACGTGGCGTT
>DASPWV010000335.1:0-2519 GCA_035637635.1 Vicinamibacterales bacterium
GCGTTCTCGCCTGACGGCAATTTCATTTACTACAGCACGTACCCCACGGGGAATAACGTCGCGACGCTGTACCGCGTGCCATCCATCGGCGGAGTGCCGCAGAAGATCCTCGAGAACCTCGACGCGCCGGTTGCGTTCTCACCGGACGGTCGCCGATTTGCGCTTGTCGTGGACTACCCCTCCGCTGGACGATCTGTTCTGGAGGTTGCGAACGCCGATGGCACGGAGCGAACCAAGCTCGCCGAACTGACGCGGCCCGGTCGCTTCGTCGTGGCGCAAGGACGGCTCGCATGGTCACCCGATGGCAGTACGATCGCGGCGCCGGTCGTCGATGGTCCGGGGCAGACGGTGGCCCTGGTTGCCACCTCCACCGGCACGATGCGGATGGTTACCGAGAAGCGGTGGCCCATCGCCAACGGTGCGCAGTGGCTCCCCGGCGGACGCGAGCTCATCGTCGCGTACCGCGAAAGTGGATCGTCAGCGACACAGCTTTGGCGCGTCGACGTTGACCGCGGCGTCGCCACGGCCGTCACGCGCGATCTGTTCAGCTACGCCGATCTCGGCGTAACGGCCGACGGGAACGCCATCGTAGCGGTCGCGGCGCTGGGCGAATCGACAATGTGGACGGCCGACTCCGATCGACTGAACGAGCCACGGCAAGTCACCACGGGCGCAGCTGATGGCGAAGGCGCGCAGGGTATCGACTGGACGATGGACGACAGCATCGTCTACACCTCGCGCGCGAGTGGCAACCCCGACGTGTGGATCCTCGACGCGAAAGGTGGCACGCGCCGACAGTTGACAGCCGATGCGGCCGACGACACGCAGCCGTCCGTTTCACCTGATGGACGTTCCATCGCGTTCGTCTCGAATCGCCAGGGCGGTACTCGGATTTGGGTCATGCAAGCCGATGGCACCGATGCGCGCCCGGTCAGTAGCGGGCCTGGCGACATCGTTCCTTTCTGGACACCCGACAGCGCGTCGATCGTGTTCCTGTCAGATGTCGACGTACGGCAGGTGAATGTGGCCGGCGGTCCCGAGCGATCACTTCGATCGCAGTGGCCGCCGAGGACCGGCGAAACGGCCAAGACGTTCATCCCGCGCGCCAGGTCACAGCAGGGCCTCGTCGCAGGCTTCGAGGAAGTCGATCCACTGCGTGGCGGAGGCTGGCGGCTGGCGTTCGGGCCACTCGATGGATCGCGTTCGCTGACGCTACTCGATGCGACCTTCGGCACGTCGTTGGGGCCCATCGCGTGGGCGCCTGATGGCAAGGCCATCGACGTGTTGCGGCCACCCGCCGACATTTGGCGCTATCCGCTCGATGGTCGCCCTGGCTTCCAACTGACTAGGTTCGCGGGGCCCGCCGTGACCAGAAACTTTGCCTGGTCACCGCGGGGGCAGCTGCTAGTTTCGCGGGGAGAGAACAAGACCGACCTCGTCCTGTTCAAGCGCGCCAAGTAGCCGCCGATCGTGTCGAGCGTCTCCGTGACCTGGCGGGCCTCACTCGCATCAATGGTCACTGCTTGATGCACCGCTTCGGCGCGTCCAATTCCCTTGGTATCATTCGCGGCGACGCGGTGCTTCTGTTAGGCACAGCGTCGGAGCCCGTTGCCTGGGGTGAAGTTTCAAGGCAACAGACATCGTCGCTGCGACCTGCGGTCACATCGGGACCGGGGCGCAGACCGGCGCCTGAGGACGGGCTCCAGGGCCCGCCTGTCCTCTCCGCATTCTTCGGTTTCAATATGGGAACCCGGCTCGAAGCCGCAATCGCAGAATTTGCCCCGGAGGTGCAATCTGAATTACGGCGTCGTTTGCGTCAACGCGCGTCGTATCAGCCTCTTCTCAAAGTACGGAAAAGAGGAAACGCGATCGCAGACGAGATTCGAGAGAAGCGCCTGAAGTTGGAAGGTGCAATTGTGCCGTTAATTGGACGGCCAGGAGCGAACACGGCAGCGTCGAGGTATGCGGCCGAGGCCGTTTTGTCTTACGAGTGGGAAGGAGACCCCGGGGGTCCGTTGGCAGAGGCCGCATTCGCCGCCAAGTTCTTATCACGCGAGCCGCGAAGCGTGTTGAGACCGTTTATTTACGTCAACCTCCTGTACCTTTACCGCTGCGCGTTTGAGACGGCGAGTTGGAACAGTACGCCGGATCTCAAGGCCGAAATGGCTTCGAGCTACGTTGACATCTGGAATCGCCTGCAGCGCTGGCCGGACCCTGTGATCAGAGCAGTCGCCGAAGATATCGATGCCGAGCAGCTGCTGTACATTGGCGGACAAGGCCACCCACGTACGTTCAAGAATTGACAGGGTCCTCAGATCATCGGCACCACGCGGTGTCTGTGGATCCTTACAACATCTTCAACACCAACTCCGCGCCGACGCGAAACACCGCTGCCGGAAGCACGTTTCTGCGTCCCCTGACGATCATCCCGTCCCGCGTCTTCAAGGCTGGCGCGAAGTTCTCCTGGTAGTCGTCATCTCCTGGACGATCGTGCCCATCCCGACGACGACAATGCCAAC